>NZ_LOAJ01000003.1 GCF_001542905.1 Halorubrum aethiopicum
TGAGTTGGAGGGCCAGTTGTTCAAAAGTATCCCCGTCTACAAAATGAAAGACGAAAGCTGTCAGCGCTCAAGTCGTGGAGCGGACTCGCATCGGTCCCGTATCGTTTGATGTCCTCAGTCTTGTCGATTCGGTCGGAAATCCGAATACAGGAACTGAAAAATTGCACTCTGATTTCGACATCGAAGAGACGCACCCCTATCGACTTGTTCAACAAAACCACCTGCATGCAGAGGGTCACCTCTATCGATTTGTTTAGCGAGGAGTCACCCACAGGAGATCGGTATTGAACCAGTGGAGAGAAGTTCCTTCTCCGCCCTAGTGAGGGGTTTCCATCTCTGATCAAGATTGAGCATAGGACCGCTCCTACACGTAGCCGGGTTGATTCACCGCGACCGTGTCGCCAGGACCACACACCCACCCCTATCGATTTGTTCTAACGAGAAAGGGTGGGGAGGGGGAGTCAATCACGGGGGAACCGAGGTGGATATGGTTCATCAGAATAATATCCTTCGGCTAAATCCATCTTTATTAGCTCGATTCTTGTTATAATCGGTGTGCAGAGAGGGGATTGAACAAATCGATAGGGGAGAGTGTAGAGTAGTTAGCCGAAGAAACAGAAGGAACAACAAGACACCTCTCACCACAGTGTACAAGCAGCCCGATCCTGGTCTTCGTCCCTTGGTTTCTCGACCCTTGTTTAAATACTCTATCAGGAGGAGAATAGAGCGAATAAGAGCAGTTAGAACAAATCGATAGACGTGTGTTCTACTAGCTAGCTAGTAGCTAGAAGTAGAAAGAAGAGAAAGAGAAGATGAAAGCAGCTCTCGATCCCGTGCTAATCGTGACGTAGATGGAGCGTTAGCCCGTTCGAGAATTCTCTCACCCCACCCACCGTATTGGTTAGAACAAATCGATAGGGGTGAGAGGGTGTTCGGGAGTTCTCCTGGATCGGTCGAGACGAAGGGGTCCTAACAAATCGTCGGGGGTCGCAGAGGACAACGGTGTAACCCTCCGATATCCTCGTTCTGAACGTCATACCGGTAGAAAAGAAATCGACAGGGGAATCTTTTAGTATCCTGATAGAGTGGGTCTCGGTATGCCCACGGATCCTGGTCCCGAGGAAACCTCCGAGTCCACGGGTTCTATCAAAGATCTCATTCTCGAGCAGGAAGAAGCCGCGAGTCTCATCAAGAACCGGTCACTCCTCGAACCGAACGAGATCGTCGACGAAGAACGTATCGTCGGTCGTGACACCCAACTCACCGATATCACTCAGCACCTCCGTGTCGCGATAAGTAACGAGCGGCCACCGAACCTTCTCCTCTATGGCCCCTCCGGGACCGGGAAATCGCTCATCATCAACGCCGTCTGCCAGAACATCGTCGAACTCTGTGAAAGTCGTGACATCCGGTTCGGTGTCATCCAGATGAACTGCCAGAACGTGGGCACCCTCGGTGCAGCCGTCTACGAACTGGCGCGAAAGGTATCGAACGACATCGGAACGACTGTCGACGTTCCGGAACACGGGGTTCCAAACAAGAAAAAATGGCGCGAACTCTACCGTCTGATCAACGACCACTACGATACAGTCGTATTCATTCTCGATGAACTCGACATGCTCGTCGGTCGTCGCGACAAGGACGAACCAGCCTTCTCCCGCCTTCTCTATCAGCTCTCTCGTGCTGGAAGCACCGATGAGATCACCGCCCAAGTTTCTGTTACCGCCATCACGAACGACACAAAGATGATGGAGAGTGTGGGAAGTCGCGCTCTCAGTTCCTTTACCCCCGAGGACGTTCACTTTAGTGACTACGACGCCAACCAGCTCCGGGAAATTCTCCGGGCTCGGGAAGATGCTTTCCACGAGGATGCACTCAGCGACGACGTCATCCCGCTTGCAGCAGCATTCGCTGCCCAAACCAATGGGGATGCACGGAAGGCGATCGATCTGATGCGAACAGCGGGGTCGATTGCAGAAAAAACAGGTGCAGACGAAGTCCGTGAGGAGCACGTTCGAGAGGCTCAAGATAAGGTTGAGAAGAACCGCGTGTTGGAGGTGACACGTGGGATTAGTACGCAGAAGAAGCTCTGTCTGTTCGCGACTGCAGCTGTGGCCCGTGAGGCCGGAACTGGTGCAGCAAAGAGCCCGATTGGATACCGGGTGTATCAGTACTTGACAGGTACCCTGGATTCGGATCAGTACCACCAGGAGACGTACGTGAATAAGATGAAAGAACTCACGACGTATTCGTTGGTCGAGACAGAACGGAAGAGTCAGGGGCCACACTCAGGCAGCTACCTCGAGTTCACGTTTGGTGAGAACCCGGAGACCATCATCGAGACGCTCCGAGAAGATTCGCGGCTAGACGACGTCCACGGGGACGAACTCCGCACCGTTGTGAACGCGCAGCTCAACCAGTAGGCTGTTGCTCGAACAAGTCGATAGGGGTGAGGGTGTTATCGATGACTCAGCTCCATCGGTGACAGGAACAAGTCGATAGGGGTGGGTCTACAGATCGTGGTGGCCGCTCACACAACAAATCGATAGTGGCGACCGTCCAAGAGTTCACGTCATCGAGATTCTGGTGAACATAATGAATCTGTATGGTTTGTTCGTGATGGTCGGTCTTGAGATGACATCTGTGATGCTGACCCTCAGGTCCCGATGCTGATGACGAAGACGGGTGTTGACTGGGATATGGAGTCCCCCCACGTGTGAGGGTCGGTCACTCTTGAACTCGGGCCAGATTGGCCGCCGTCAACGTCGTTGACTGACGCGATCCTTAATGTGGCTTAAGACGGCCGTCTCGAAGTCGTACGAGATTGCTGGAACTGTGGCTGGCGGGAGAAGCGTCGGCTCCGCATTGAGGCAATCAACACGATCGCCGGCGATGCAGTCGCGAGCAAGCGGGTGTCACTTTTTGAGGAGATCTCCGATGACCTCGCGACGCTCGAAGAGATCAAAATCGTTGTCGAAATGCTGGCAAGTATTTGGGAGATGGTAAGGAGTGGGATATAGAATAGATAGTACATACTCAATTGGAAGCTTAGACTAAGTAAAGGTTATAACATTCCCGTCAGGTGATGTGAGTATCTAGATGACTCAGAAGACAATTGGACAGAACACCGGCCAATCAGGCCGGGTGAATCTGTCGGGACCAGAACTCGCCCAATTCGATGCGGAAGTTGGGGACGCTATCAAGGTCGATGTCGCCGAGTCGAAGGGGATCGCCAAGGCGATCATCGAGAACAGCACGGAGTGTGAATTCGTAATCGTCTCGAAACCAGAAGCTGATTCCTCACAAACGGAGAAAATCGATGAGTAGTGAGTACCCCTCTCTCTTTGAGAGCTGCCAGCCAAGAGACGATGTCTTAGACGGCTCGCTCCAGGAGGAACAGTTCGCTGCGAAACTCTCGACTGTCGTCCACAACCCTGAGAAGGCAGCACCAGTCTATCGAGATCCCGACTCGTTCTACGATATGACCTATCCCACGGAGGGTCTCCGCACGCTGCTCTCCAATCTCACGGGGCGTTTCTTGGCGACGACAAAGTACGACCCCGGATCGTATACTTCGAGCATTCTCTGTCTCGACACACGGTTCGGTGGTGGGAAAACGCACGACCTCATCGCCTCCTACCATCTTGCTGAGAACCCCGTAGATATTGACGACCTCTCGCACTACCTGCTGGACGGCGACGAGGAGCTTGCGGCCGACTATCAAGATGCGGTGGCAGAGGGCCTCGATATTGCGACGGGGGTCTTCATCGGAACGAAGGCTGATAGCAAGGATGCCCGCCATGCCGACGACGATCCGGATGCTCCGAATACCCGGACGATGTGGGGTGAACTCGCGTACCAGCTCTATGGGCTCGATGGCTACGAGTACCTCAAGGACTACGACCAAGACCGGGACGCCCCCGGTGAGGGGACCCTCTCGAAACTCTTCGCTCAGCACGACCAGCCGGCCCTCATTCTGATCGACGAAATCGCCGACTACATGAACAAAGCCGCGGGCACGCCTGTCGGCGACAAGACGCTCGCCGATCAGACGCTTTCGTTCGTGATGGCGCTCCTCGAAGCGGCTGCCGAATCGGAGCACGTCACGGTCGTCTACTCTATCGCGGATACGGCCTTTGGTGAGCAGGCTGACCGGGTTCGTGATGGCGTCCGTGACCATATCGAGGAGGTCAATGAGATTGGCCGGCGGCAGCACAAGACGGTCACGCCGACCGACGAAAACGAGATCGGACAAGTCCTTCAGCACCGACTCTTCTCGGAAGTTCCAGAAAACGCCGCGCACGAAGCCGCCGACTCATACTTCCAATTCTATGACCAGGAAGACCGGCAGTATCCACAGGAAGCCACCGACGCTGGCTACGTGGATGTCCTCGCTCGCGAATACCCCTTCCATCCCTCCTTAATCGACGCTCTCACGGACAAGATCGATACGATCCCTCGATTCCAGCGCACGCGTGATGCCCTCCGCTTACTTGCTCGAGCCGTCTACTACCTCTGGAATCACCAGCCCGACAGTTACGACCGCCACTGGATTCGGATCTACGACCTCACAGTCGCTGATGACGATCCTGGCGGTGGGATTCAGACGATCCTTCGTGAGCGCCTATTCGACTTCGTCGATCTCGGTCCCGCAGTGACCGCCGACATCTACGACGACGATGGTACCGCGCACGCCCAGCTTGAGGACCGCAAGTGGACCGAAAACGGCATCCCACCGCTCGGTACCCATCTGACAACGACGGTTCTCTGGCACAGTCTCGCGTATGGTGAGCAGGCAGCTGGCCTGACACACGCGGATTTGAACCTTGCCATCGGCCATCCCGATCTGAACTTCGACGACTACGATGCCGCACTATCCGCACTCCGGGGCGACGATATGGACGTCGCCTGTTACTTCCTCTACGAGGAAGAGCGCCTCCGGTTCAAGCAAGAACCAAACCTGATCCGAATTATCGACCAGCGGATCGAGTCTACCCCCGAAGCGAGCGCTCATTCGCGTTTCGAGAACCGTCTCACCTCGAAGGAAATCGGGGATGGTGGCTTCCAGCCGGTGGAGTTCCCTGAATCGCCGGCGGATTTACCGGATACCCCGGATACGCCGAAGCTCGCGGTGATGCATCCAGACAGTGCGGCTGTCGAAGACGGCGGCGATACGCCACCGAACCGTGTGACACAGCTCTACGAGCAGCAAGCCGCAAAACACGACGGGGAGACAGAGACGCGTATCTACAAGAACTACGCTCTGTTCCTCGCTCCTGACAACGACCGAATGGATGCAGCGATCGACGAGGCTCGGCGTCTCGAGGCTATAGAGGCCCTGCTTGATAGCCCTGAACAGAAAGCCGACCTCTCCTCGGAACAAATCGAGGAGCTTCGAGAACGGAGCGACGAGGCACAGCTGATGCTCGGAGAGCTCGTTCGGAACGTCTACCGGCACCTCTACTACCCGGACCGGGACGGGCTCACCCACATCACCATCGGTGCAACCGAATCCAACGGCGGGACGACACTGGTCGACGCTGTCCAGACAACGCTCGAGGATAAGATCGTGAAACGCGACGCCGGCGCTCGTGGGTCCGCTCACGTCCAACAGAAACTCTGGCAGCAGACCCAGGACGCTATGTCCACCGAAGCGCTAGTCAACCAATACGCGAAGAAGCCGGGTCTGGACTACCTCTTCAGCACGAAACCGATTCGAGAGACTGTCTCTTCTCTCGTTAGTGACCACGGATACGCATACTGGGATGGCGAGTCTGGGACGGCGTACTGGGCCGGGACGACAGAGCCGTCGACGTGGCCACACCCGGAACCGTTCGCGGAATCCCCCGATGTCGAGACCTCGATTCGGGACAGCGATGTCCAGATCGGGGGCGCCTTCGTCGTTTACCGAGAGATCGACGCGCTCGTCGACGACCACCTCGACGAAATCGACCGGCCAGAACAGACGGTTGCCACTTGTGCTGAGTGTGGGGCGGAGGTTGAAAACCCAGAAGGCAGCGAACCCTACTACTGTGAGGAACACCAGTCCGATACGACCTGTCGTTCCTGCGGCAAAGAGGTCGATAGCGAGCAGCTGCTGGATGAACGCGGTCGTTGCCAGGAGTGCCAACCCGAGGAATCCTGGGAGGCGAGCAAGAAGATGATGTCCGCTTCGCGGGCCTTCTCAGAGGTTCGTCGCGATGCGGAATCGAAGGCCGGGACTGACCGGACGCCGCTGATCGAAGAAGTGACAATCCAAGTCGGTGGAGAGGATCCCTTCCAGGCGGCCAAGTTCGTCAGCCAGCGTCCCGGATTCAAAGCCCGTGAGGACGCGGTGACGGTCCGAATGCAGTACGAAACCCGGACTGACGACGGGACGTACAGCGCGGAATTCACGGGGTCACCGAGCCGATTCCGGGACGTGATTGACCAGCCCGGCTCGTTCGGCGATGATCGAGAGACCATCCAGTTCCGCTTCCAGTTTGACGAGCCCGAACCGATCACAAACGAGGGCGACGACCTCCTCGCTGCCCTCGATAATGACCTCGATTCAGGCAACATCGACGTCCGAGTCGAAGGGCGTGGCCCGATTCGGGCGAGCTCGGAGGTGACGGTCTGATGGCGAGTCGCGGTTCGGAATTTGAGACCTCACCCGCCGAGGGGACAGAGGAGGATCGGCTGGTCCGCTACGGGACGAGTATGTTCGGTGGCCGCCCGACGTTCACGCTCGTCCGACGAGAGACAGACGGTGGCGGAGAGTGGACGCTCCACGAACTACTCCCTCGCGAACAGGCTGAAGCCCGCCGTGATCGCTTGGAGCGGGATGGTCGTTCGCTGAGTATCACACCAGTTGAGGATCTCGTGTCGGACATCGCTGGCGACGACCTCCTTTCCAAGCTCGACGGCTGGACGTGGGATGAGTGGGCCGGCGCAAAGGTCGCTCGGCTTGACCCGACCCGCGTCCGTGCGCTCCAGGACGTCGTCCGGGAAGCGATCGAAGGCACGCCAGGAGATTCATCAGAAGTTCTCACTGGGGGGGCTGGGTTCGTGTTCCTACCCGAAACGGCAGGCGTCCGGCTTGCTGTTGCGTTCCGTGGCGTGAAGCCGATCCAGCGTATCGACCGGATGCGGTCGCTGGCTCGAGGCGTTGCACGGATGAGCGATGAGGAGTGTTACTACTGGTATGCAAAGTGTCGGTCTCCGTCGAGTCCGAACGGCGAAAAGGCCCTTCGAGTGTTGCTGACGGACCACATCAAATAGAACAATGAACGAGAACGAGTCTAACCCGGATGCTATTGAAGGACAGAATCTTGCAATAGAGGGGAAACTCCCGCTGAAAGCCGTAGGGATAGAGAACCTGAAGGAGGCAAATCCCAAACATATGCCTCCCCATCGCTACCTTCACCCTTGGTTTGCCCGCCGCCCTACACCTGCGGCTAGGTTAGCGACTTTGGCCTCAATCCTCCCAGAAGATGTTGATTCCGATCAAATACTTAGCTGGATTCAAATTGGCCCCAAAGAAGGAATTGAAGGGGATATCTCGGAGTACGTTGAACAAAAGAAAGCTAGTGAGGGCGATAGAAGCGGTTCTCTGGGCGACCATTACGGTTATCCACGTCCATTTACACAATCTCCGAATAAAAAAGAGAGAGATGAAATCCATGAAATACTGGAAGAGACGTGGGATGGTGAACTTCCAACCGTCTTAGACCCTTGTGCGGGTGGAGGTGTAATTCCATACGAGGCGATCAGATACGGTTTGCCGACTAAAGCTAACGAGCTAAACCCCGTTCCATCGGTAATATTACAGGTATTGTTGAATTACGCACCAAGCGTTGGGTCATTAAAGGACGATTTAGAGCGGTGGAGTCAGCGTATTGATAATCTCGCGGAGGAGAGACTGGAACAGTATTTCCCCTCGGAAGGAGAGCACGACTCCGTTGATTCCTATGTCTGCGCTCATGTCGTTACTTGTCCCGATTGTGGGACAGACATACCGTTAGTTTCGAAGTGGTCCATTCGTACCCGAAGGAGTGCAGATACGGTTATCTCTGTTCCTGAAGTGGATGAAGATGGCTCGATTGAGTACGATTGCATCATTGAACCGACGGAGGAGGAACTAGACGGATTTGATCATAAACAGGGGACAGTTTCTCGAGGTGGTGATGCTGAGTGTCTAAATTGTGGGATAGTCACTGAATCAGAGGATATCGTAGATATGCATCAAGACGGGGAGTTCAGTTATGACATATTCTGTGTCCGTTATATGGACTCCTCTGGTAACTACAGCTTCCGAGCACCTAATGAAGCTGATTATCAAGCTTTAGAGAGCGCTGAAGAACGTATTGAGTCTGATTTTGATCTTGCATCCTTCTTGACTACTCCTCTCCCAGATGGCGAAAAGACTCGAGAACCACGGGAACATGGGATTCATGAATGGAGAGATATGTTCACTCCACGCCAGCTGGTTTCTCACTACGAGTATTATAGGGCGTTTGAAGATAGGAAAGACGAAATTCAAGAAGAGCATCCGGAAGATGAAGCAGAGGCGCTTCTGACTGTTCTCTCCTTAGTCCCGGGTAAACTCGTTGACTATAATTCCCGCTTTTCACCGTGGCATACTGGGAAAGGATATCCCTCAAACGCAATGGGGGGCAAACACCTGTCCCTTGCTAAATCGTTTGCAGATATCAATATGTCAGTCGGTGGTATGGGGAGCTATCAATCTGCCATCAGGAAAATAATTGAATCTTATGAAGAACTAGTATCTTATCTTCCCGATGACGCTTCTCCCGCGGAACTATCTACGGGGGATGCTGCGAATCTACCTTATCCGGATAACGAGATCGAGGCAGTTGTGATAGATCCTCCCTATTATAGCAGTATCATGTACGCTGAATTATCGGATATGTTCTACGTCTGGATGAAGGAATATTTGGACGACGTCTATCCTGACCAGTTCCAGTCAGATCTCACAAACAAGGATGACGAAGCGGTTGCGAATCCCAGCCGATTTGAAGGTATTGCGGGCGGCTCTGATTCTAAGCGAGAACTGGCAAATAATGAATATGAGCAGAAAATGAGTGAGATATTCTCAGAACTATACCGTGTTCTCGAGCCTGGTGGAGTAATGACCGTGATGTTCACTCATAAAGAAACAGATGCTTGGGACACCCTCACTAAATCCTTAATCAACTCCGGGTTCACAATAACATCAACACACCCGATTTCTAGTGAAATGCCGGCTAGAATCGACACTCAGGATAGCGGATCGGCTGATAGTACTCTGTTGCTTACTGGACGGAAGACTACCCAGGGCTCATCCCCACTTGATAGCGATGTACCGACTCTTTGGACCGATGTGCGCGCCGACACAAGGTTAGCCGCGAAAGACGCTGCACGAGACCTTCTTGATTCAGGCCTCTCTCTCACGAAGACTGATGTTATCATTTCTGCATTCGGGCCAACTCTAAAAGTGTACGCTGATGCCTATCCTGTTGTTGATGATCAAGATGAACCAGTACCACCGCGGCGTGCATTAGAGGAAGCGCGTGAAGCGGTGACACAGATTCTTGTCGATGAGTATCTAGAGGGGGAAGGTCTTGGTGAATTGGACGACATTACAGAGTGGTATGTCCTCTCGTGGCTTGTTCACGAGTCAGATACATTCAACTACGACGAGGGGCACCAATTAGGACTCGGGATTGGGGTTGATATCGACGATATCAAGCGATCAACCAAACTCTGGCGAAAGCGCCGAGGAGACATCAAATTGCGCGGTTACGACGATAGAGTTCAGGATATAACTCTCCCAAAAGAGGACCGGTCTAGCCGGAAACCAGTCGATCCAGATGCTATCTCATTCACAATTGCGCTAGATGCGGTTCACGCGGCGATGCATGTTTACGAGAAGCAAGGTGAAGACGTTGCAATTGATTGGCTCAAGGAACGGAATTTCGATACGGATGCTCCGTTCAAAGCCACTTTAAAAGCACTCTTGCAGGTACTCCCCCAGGATCACTCTGAATGGGAAGCTGCTCGCGACCTCGCCTTAGGCCGGACCCACGATGCGCTTGGTCTGGAATTCACCCCCACCGATTTTACTGACCCCTCGGAAAACACCCTAGAACAGAGCGAACTCGGTGACCACGCCTAACTCGAAACCTCTCCAGTATGACTAATCTACGTGACCGCGAGTGGCAGTCGATCTACGAGAGCAAGCCCGAGCAGGGGCGAGCCCACTTAGTCAAGGACTTCTACGAGCCCGCACTGGAACGCAGCCAGCAATACGACCGGATTGCGGGCTACTTCTCCAGTACGGCACTCGCGGCTGCTGCCAACGGCATTCACGCCCTCGTCGAGAACGATGGTGAAATGCGTCTCATCGTTGGCACCGAACTCTACGAGTCAGATCGTCCGGTTCTAGAGACGCTCACCGACCGCCTCGAGGAAAACCTCGAGGACCTCGATGACGAACGCCTGGATGCAAATCTCCGTATTCTCGCGCGTCTCCTCCGCGAGGGCCGGATCCACATCAAGGTCGCCTATCCACGCTCTCCCTCTCACGACTGGGAGATCTTCCATCCGAAAGTTGGACTCTTCCACGATAGCGACGGAAACACGATTTCGTTCGAGGGCAGTGTCAACGAGACGGTCGGCGGCTGGGCTCGCAACTACGAGCGGTTCAAAGTCCACCGTTCGTGGGTTCCTGAACAGGCGGACTACGTCGCCGGCGACGAGGAGACCTTCGAGCGACTGTGGAGTAATGAACACCCCTTTGTCGAAGTGTATGACCTCCCCGAGGCGATCGAAGAGGACATCATCGACTGGAAAGCCCCAGACACCGAGAGCGATCTCCAGGAAGCGATTCAGATCGCGAACGGTACAGCTCCCCCAACGGAGCGCGACAAAGCGAACATCATTCACGATGGCCCGCTATCGCCCGGTGGGCTCGCACTGGCCGAGGAAGCGAGCACGATTACGCCGTGGCCTCATCAACGAGTCGTCTCGGACACACTCGTCAATACGTATCCACAGAGCTTCTTGCTGTGTGACGAGGTGGGGCTCGGGAAGACGATCGAGGCCGGTCTTACACTCTCCCGGCTTGGACTCACCGGCGAGCTTGAAACCGGACTGTTGCTGGTTCCGGCGAGTCTGAAGCGGCAGTGGCAGGAAGAGCTCTGGGAGAAGTTCAACATCAACGCCGTCCGATTCGACCGGGACACAGCGGGCGATCACGTATTCCGGGACGTCCGCGGTCGCGACCACTATCCCCCATCGGCAACGGACCTTGACCTCACTGGAGAGCGCGAATGGGCGGACAGCCCCATCTGGCGGTTCCTCTACGAACAGCAGTCGACTGATACCGACGCATCGTCGCCGCTGGATGGACCGACGGTCGTCATTATGTCCTGGCACACGGCTCGTCTCGACGACCGGTGGAATCAGGTCGCTCCCTTAGACCGGGTTTCCGACCGGTCTCGGGACGTCATCCCGGCAAGCTGTCGCGGGCGCGACCACGATACGGAAGACCGGATGGGCGTGTGGGACGCCGTCATCGTCGACGAGGCGCACAACGCCCGACGTGGCAGTAATTTCTACGCTCTTCTCGAACAGCTTCGCGATTATACGCACGCCTACTACCTCTTGACGGCTACCCCGATGCAATTGCACTCTGGCGAACTCTACGACCTGATGCAGTTGCTGGATCTTCCGGGTGGTTGGGATAACCGGGATACCTTCATGGAGTTCTTCGAAACTCGAGACGGGCTGTCGCAGGCCCTCAACGAGGTTCTCGACCCAAGTTCAGAGTCCGACGAAGCGGAGGCTTCCTGGGACACGCAAGCCACACTCGATGGACTGGAACACCAAGATCGGCTCCCGATGGACCGACCATTCTCCTCAAAAGTCTTCCAGCAGCTTGCAGACGAACTCGAGATCAATGAGGACAGACAGGACCGTGCCATTGCCAAAGAGCGCGTGCTGACTGCGTGCCGGCTCGCACGAGCCTATGGAGACGCCTACGACGGCTATCTCGACCATGTCGACGACGCGATGGCAGATTATGACATCGACCGCTTCGAGGCGAGCGAGGATACGAAACTCAAACGGCTCCTCTATCCTGAAGACGCCGACGAGTGGTTGATGGCGTCCCGTAGCGACCGACAGGACGCACTTGACGAACTTTCCCCGGGCGGTTGGCGAGTCATCCGCGATGTTCTCGCAGAGTCCACGCCCGTCGACGCGCTCATTCACCGGAATACACGGGATACACTCCGGAAGTACGAGGCGGTCGGTCTCCTCGATACGACCGTTCCGAACCGAAATCCCGAACAACGGAAAATTGAACTCACCGAGGAGACACGGGCGGTCTACGACCAGATCGACGAGTACACACGTGAGTTCTACAAGCGAGCCCAACAGACTGACGAAGCCCAAACACGCGCCATCGGGTTCGTGATGACCACGTACCGGCAGCGACTCACGTCGAGTGTCTATGCGATCAGTCAGAGTCTGAAACACCGGCTTGAGACACTCCGGGCGCAACGAACCGTGCTTGCCGGACGGGAGCGCGCCCGTGATCGGGACTATGGTGATGCGGAGCAGGTCGTCCTCGAAACGCTACAAAACGCTGATCTCGACGACGGAGACGTTCTGGATGAACTCGACGCTAGTAGCGACGACTTGGACCTCTCTGAACTCATCCCGAGCGTGACTGAAGAGGGGAAACAGCTTATCGAGGAAGAAATCGAGGCCCTGGAAGCGTTTGTCAACGACTTAGACTTGGTTGATACTGACCCGAAGATTCAGCAGCTGTACGACGACCTCGACGAGCTGGACCGTGCTGGCCACAACCGGGTGATTGTCTTCACGCAGTACGCGGACACAATGGACTTCATTCGGGACAGTCTGGCGGACCTTCTTGGAGCGACAATCGCGACGTACTCCGGTCGTGGCGGCGAGCTGTACGACCCCGATTCTGAAACGTGGGAGCACGTCGGGAAAGAGCGCGTGAAGCGTGAATTCTCACGTGATGATGGGCAAGTTGATATCCTCGTCTGTACCGACTCCGCGAGTGAGGGGCTAAACCTCCAGGAGTGTGGGGCACTCATCAACTACGACCTACCGTGGAATCCGATGAGGGTTGAACAGCGTATCGGTCGGATTGACCGCATCGGCCAACGATTCGACGAGATTCGCATTCTCAATTACAGCTACGAGGATACGGTTGAGACGGACATCTATGATCGCCTTGACGACCGGATTGGCCTCTTCGAAAACGTCGTCGGTGAGATGCAACCCATACTCTCCGGCGTCAGCCAACAGATTCGGGATGCGACCTTGAACGCGGACAGCGCTGACGACCAGTCTGCGGTCGAATCAGCTGACCGTGAGTTCTCTGAAGAACTCGAAGAACGCGACCAGGGCGACCGCGTCGATGTCGGAGAGTCACTCGAGGACGTCGACGACCTCGTCGCTCAGGACGTCGTCGACGAAGCAAAACTTGATGCGTGGCAGTCCTACAGTCACCCGGATCTCGTCGACGTCGGCGAGGAGGAGTACGAGTATCAACCCCCGTTCGAGACACCGAGTCTTCAGTCAGTGTTGGTCGATAACGATGCGCTTGCCGAGGCCGGTATTGAATTCACCCCGGTTCACGAGATTGACTTCGAGTACGATGACGGGGACTTCGACTTTGCGGACAGTACATATCGCCTCTCAGTAGGTGACGCACCGATCGAGGTCCCAGCCGGGAATGGGGAACAGACGATTGCACAGGCTATTGCGACTGGTGCTGATGAAGTGGCGGTGACATTCTCGGCTGTGTGTGCTGACGAGTTCCCATCCGTTCAGCATCTTGCGCCAGGTCATCCACTTCTGGTGCAGCTCCTCACAGTACTGCAGGATGTGAGTGAGGATCCGTCGCGACTCCAACAGCGAATCGTAACTCGACCCGATCAAGACCAAGAGCCAGTCGTGTGTGCGTGGGGGCGGGACGGCGTGTTTACCCGGATTGTAGGCGATGGGACAGTGGCTGAAAATGGACCGATGGATTCCCTTCCGACGTGGTGTGATCAATTCCTCAATAACCGAGAGAAGTCAACAAAGCAGCCACAGTAGCTGGCTAGTTTTGTAAGCATGGACTTCCCAGATGAACCAATAGATGCCAAACACTGCCCTCGAAGCAAATCTCCGCGCTATCGGAGACGGTGCGAGACTGGAACAGTTGTGCTCGCTTGCGGGTGAGCGCGTGCTTCGATTACACAGCTTCTCGCCCGGTAACTCCCGTCGAGATGAATACGACGGCCCGCTTGCTGGCTCGGCTTCCAGTCCGACGATGTGATCGACGGTCCCGACACGGCTCACCTCAATGACGAAGCGATCTGTGGTGGCTGTCTCAGTCATGGTCTTCGGAATCCTGTTGTCCTTCGAACCCAGTACGGACTGCATCGGTAGTCGCCAGTAGTTCATCGAGGAATGCTGTGATGAGATCATCCGGGTCGCGAGGAAGGCCGTCCGGTGGCTCTTCCCAGAGTTCGACTGTAAATTCCCACGCTTCCGTTGCCTGTCCCTTACTGGCGATAACCATCAGAATCGCCTGCTGATAGATCACGATCGTCCGCTGGTCGTCGACGTCGAGATACTCGATTGCGGCTGCCTCGAGTGCTGCCGGGAGATTCACCGGCTCATCCACCGTGTAATGCTGGACCGGCTCATTCTCATCCGTCATAGCCGATCTTACTACCCGTTCGTACAAGTATGCGCGTGGCTTCGGCGACAGCTCGTCCGCTTCGCTGACGATGCGGGTATGCGAACCGACTGTATTGATGAGTTGTTCGGAGAGAGTGGATCGCTATAGGGATGTACGCCAGTATGACGAGCTTCTGTCGACAGCTCTGTCCTCCCTGCAATCTGGACGAACTGGGGATTTTAAGCTCTCAGCAGCGAGAGTATAGATATGTCGTTCAGTGAGAACTGGCACACGCTCCTCGAAGCGGCCGAGGAGCGTTCTCCGGAGGCCACTCTCATCACACCGCTTTCTCACACCCAGTTTCGTATTACCGACACACAGGAATACCGCGTCATCATCGAAATTCTGGACTCGGATGAATCTCAGCCGCTCCAGCGCGACCAGTTCGAAACGCTCTATCGCCGAGTCCAGGATGCGGGCGGCGGCTTTGAGCTTGACCGCCTTCCGCCGGATGCCGAACCCTATGCTGCCGTGCTAACGCTTCATCCGCAATTCGAGATTGACGAGGACGCTGGGATCCTCGTTGAAACGGACGCCTCGACTGCCACCCAGGTGATTGGTGAGGGCCCGACCGAGACTGACGATAGAACTGAGCCGGATGTCGGCGTCTATGCTGATGCACTCCTGTTGATCGATGAATTAGAACGCCACGATCCGACCAGCATGGACACGCTGGATACGGAGACACTCATCGACCTTTACACGCTACTCTCGGACGTGCAACGTGGCGCGAACGACCTTCGGAAAGACATCGCCGATACCCTCCTTGATCGAGTCCATCACGACCAGCCAGTTCATGCTCAGTATGGCTCCGTCCAACGAACTTCGCGCCGGTCGAAGTCATTGAAGGACGACACAGAGGTGCTCGCTGCGTTGGAGGACGCCGGCATCGATCGGGATCGTGTCCTCGGCGTCGACCCGGACAAGGTCGATGACGCGCTTGACGTGACTGACCTCCACGAGCAGGACGTCTACGATATCGACGAGCGGGCGTACGTCAGGAAAGCCGACGTCAACGAGGACGTGAAAGAGACGCGATTGCAGGGATTAAAGGACCGACTCGCGGCCACTGAAAGCGAGGAGGCAGATGTCCTTCGCAGCGAGATCGAGGACCTGGAAGACCGGATCGACGAACTCACGAGCTTTCGAACAGGTTCCGAGGTGCAGTAACTGAGTATCGTTCTCGGGT
The DNA here is from genome assembly GCF_001542905.1 of Halorubrum aethiopicum. Taxonomy (NCBI): domain Archaea; kingdom Methanobacteriati; phylum Methanobacteriota; class Halobacteria; order Halobacteriales; family Haloferacaceae; genus Halorubrum; species Halorubrum aethiopicum. Next base: position 15,942 of record NZ_LOAJ01000003.1, read on the forward strand.
GACTCTCGCAGCAGCTCCGGCGACGAGGTCTTCCCGAGCTGACCGCGAGTCCGATCAGTCCAGACGGTCGAGCGATCCATAGAGCTCCTCGTTCTGAATGTGGGTACAGAACTGTGCGCAGAGCCGACAGCAGTCCGCGGCATCGGTGAACGTCCGGACACTGGCGTCCCAGCGCGCGTGGACGGCGCCAAGCATCGCACTCCGAACTGCTGGTTCGGTCGCGACCATGACCCGTCGCGCACGTGTTGGTGGCGTTGCATCGGCTGCCGGCCCCTGCATTCCAGCTGTTGACAGCATATCCTCGAGGACGCTCCCGATCTCGATCCCGACACCGAGATTATCGCCGACCTGTGGAGCGATGAAGACCGTTGCATTACTCGCCTTCGCAAAGGCGATACTCTGTGTGGCGGCATCCATCTCGTCGAGCGGAATCCCGACGTCGATTGCGAGAAAAGCATTGAAGCCGCGGTCGCGGAGGCAGTCCCGCGTCTCCTGCAGGAGCCGCAAGACCTCGTCTTCGGCGTACTCGCCGCTGGTCTCGTCCCACGTCGCAAATGACGGAGCATCGGTTTCGACATCGGCGCCCGCCGGCAGCAGCGCGTCGACGTCGAATGTCCGATATGGGCCCATCAGATAGACGAGAAACTGTTCCCGCCGGACTGGAGCGAGCGCATCTGAATTACCGGCGGCACGAGGGAGATTGTCGATAATCCGTTGCCGCATTCGACTCGTCGATTCGGAACGGTAGTATATAAATATCCGTGTTCTCAGGAATATTATAGTCGAGAACGACTAAGTACGTGGCGTCCCAACGTAGGACTCGAGGCACCCCCAAATGTCCGAAACCGATCGCCAGCCAACAGAGGAGGTTCGCCAGCCGGAGCCACCCCTTCCCGAGGATAGCGGGCTGACACTCGAGGAGTACCTCGCCATGCAACAGGCGATCGGCCACCCGACGCGGTTCCGGATCCTCCGCACGCTCGTCGCCAACGACGAACTGAGTGCTGCCGATCTCAAGACCGCGGTCGATGTCGAATCTCACAATTTCCACTACCATCTCGACGAACTGGTCGACGTCGGGCTTGTCGACAAGCGCCAGCGACGGACCGCTGACAGCCAGGGCTTTTACACGTACTATCGGCCGACGGCAATGGGGCGGGGTATTCTCGATCACGGTGTCGAGGAGCTGATGCGCCGTGAACGGGAGTTCAACGACGCCTATTCGTAAGCTGTCGTAGGGTTCTCTGTCTGTGTCGTTCCCAATGCCCTTCGGAGCTTCTGCTGGGTTTCAGTACTTCATATCGCTAACTAACTTGCAATCCGTCTCGTGGCTACCATGGAGCTTCACTACCACGAGTACCGATCCATCGATTACTCAGGCCGTCGTCGTCACTATCCCACTGGTCACCTCCTGTTCCTGTCTGGGGTCGTGTAGATAGCCGAACGACCATCGTACCTCGGTCTGGCGGGAATCCGAGGCTGTCCACCACCCCGGTTTCTCATATCGGAATGGCTGGACAATGTCGATATCGCACACCATTAGCATAATGTGAATAATGTGGATAATGTAAGCTCCGTACAGTGTATAATCAGCGCCTGAGGTGTAGCGATAATTGTGATGGCTGTGTGCGAAATGTAGATAATGCAAATCGTGTAGATTACGTTTGACTGGTGGAGATAAGGGCAAATTGGGATTGTGCTCACAATTAGAATAATGTACAAAATGTAGATTGTGTAGATAGCGCGCCCAATTTGTCTGACGCAGAATTAAGGTGGGCGAACTTCATTAGCCGCGTATGAGCAAGGCAAAACTCACATTATTAACGAAATGTGCGCAACCTTCAAAATCTACACAATGTAGATTGTCCACAAAATGTACAAAATTCAACCATCGCGGGGTGCTGACCCATGAGTGCTGACGAGTTTGAAGGACTCCCCGGAGCAGCTGTCTCGTTGCTCAAGGGGGGCGTAGGAAAATCCACGATCGCGCTCAACATCGCTGATCGACTCGCTGATCGCGGCCATGAGACGGTACTACTGGATCTGGATAAGGACGGGCACATGACGACCCAGCTTGGGTACGACGATGCGTACGACCGCGATGCGAACCTCGGTGACGCCCTTATCGATGGTGAAGACCCCGAAGACCTGCTTATCGAGACGGACTTCGGCGTTCACCTCCTCCCGTCAAGCAACGAACTCGAGAACGTCGAGACGAGGCTGAAGGACGAGCGGTTCGCAGACGTCAAACTTCGGCGAAACGTTGTCGATCCACTCATTCAAAACGGATACGACTACGTGATAATTGATGCCGCCGGCGGCCGTGGGAAACTTTCCGATAACGCCCTCATCGCTGTCCAGCGCGTCATTATCCCGCTAATTCCGCGTGCTGGCTCGATCAACGGCCTCAATAAGATGATTGAACGCCAGATCTCTCCAATCCGGGAGAATATCGGGTTAGACATCCTCGCAGTCACTCCGAATATGATCCGCGAAACGATGGGGCAACACAACGAGCATCGGACTCTCGTCGAAAATCTCAACCGAGAGTTCGGTTCGTTCGTCCCTGAGTACGCTCGTGTGGATCCGGAGATCTTCGATGCTCTCAACGATTCGGGACGCACCATCGATAGTATCCCGAAGCCAGGGATTCGTGAACGGACTGCGATTTCCCGCGCCTTCAAGCAAGGAATGCCCGTCTCGGAATTCGACGAGGATTGCGACCAGATCCCGAATTTCGACCACTTAGCGGACCTCGTGGAGGAACACAGCCATGCCTAATGAGGACGACCGTTTCGGGGACGTCGCTGAACAGCTCAAACAAACGGAGGAAGGAGTAGACTCGGACGACGACGAACGTACTGACACCCAGGATGAACCACAATCGGATGAGGAGATAACTACTGAGGACACAGAGTCGGAGACTGAGTCCACTCCTGAGCAGGATGAGGAGGATGAAGACGAATCCACCGGTGGACCGGCCTTCTCCTTTGACGAGACCGATATGCACGGCTTCTATGTCCGGGAGGAGACGTGGAATGGCGTCACCCGGATGCGGTCCTCGGTAACTGCCGCGTGCTCTATGTTTGATGTTCCCGAATTTGAGGGAAGAGAGTTTCAAGATGCGTGTCTCCGGGTGATTGCGGACCACGGTGATGAGGTCGCCCTTCAGATTCTCCGGGAGCGTGGTATCGAAGCCGATGAGGAACGTGTACAGGAAGTTGTGGAGATGCTGAGCGAGCAAGCTACGAACGACTAGCATCGGATTTGGTAGATTTCCTCCACCACTCAGATTTTGCGCATATTGTACATTATGTAGATTGTGTAGTAACCTATCTGCTTGCGGTCTTGCGATTATTCTCGGAACTGGGTTCGAACGGCGGTCGCGGTTTTGGTATAGCGTTATATGATTTATACCGTTGGCCAAGTCCGTATTTCGGAGGATAGAACTCCTCTACATGGGGAAAATTGGATATGAGACTCTTGTCACTGTTGGTTATGATTAGTATAGTAATCACGACCACTTTGAAGTACCCCGACGCCGTCGGTGAAGCACGAATGCTGCAACCGCCTCACGACGGCGCTTCCCCCGGGGTAGAGGCACCGAGACCGGGCCCGCAGGACGGTGGAGGGCCGGTGAATGCCTGATCGAGCACTTTCGACGCCGCTCGAAGATAGCTTCGAGCGTTACCTCCAGGACAAGGGGAAAGGCCGCGGTGGGGACGGTGGGAACTATCGACGTAACGCTGCACGCGAGCTCGCGCGGTTCGCCGAGTGGGCCGCCGGCGACCGCGGCGCCGACGACTGGACCGGGATCGTCCCCGACGGCGTCGACCGGGAATCGACCTTCGACGATCTCGACGAACGCGTGTTCCGGGAGTACGCCCGGCATCTCGGTGGGGATCGGGGACTCAAGCAGAACACAGTACAAACCTATTACCGCTATATCTCTGCGTGGTGTGGCTGGTGCGTCAACGAGGGGTATCTTGAGGCCCACTACGCGCAGCGGGCGAGTGCGATGGCGCCGCTGCCGGAAGACGACGGCCGCAAGCCCGGTGACCAGCAGGCTTGGACGTCCGAACAGCGCCACGCCCTCACCCGCCACGTCGACGAAAAGGCTCGCGACGCCGTCGAGGCGTACACGACACTCCCGGAGGATACTGGCCCCCTCGACAAGCAGCGAGCGCGCTACGCGGCGCTGAAGGCGGCTCGTAACCGAGCTCTGGTGTTCGTCCTCGCGTACACAGGTGTCCGGGTCGGGGAACTCCTACGGGACCCGAATGACCCACGCCGGCGCGGCGTTCGCTGGGAGGACTTTTCCCTCGACGACGGGAGTATGGACGTCTACCGGAAGAAACAGCAGTGGGACGCCGCGAGTCTTCCCGATCCGGTGATTTCTCCGTTGCGGAGCTACCGTCAGCTGGTGGACCCGCCGACGGACCGCTGGCCGGTGTTTCCGACGTTCGACCAACGGACGCTCGCAGAGCTCGTCCGGGAAGAGCTAGCCGAACGAGGGGAACACCCAGAAGTAATCGACGAGCGACGTGAGGCACACGCCCGGGACCTCTTGCTGGCGCTCGATGAGAATATTCGGCCGCCGTCGATCACGACGGACGGCGCACGGTCGATTCTCCAACGACTCTCGGAGGCCGCGGAGATCGACATCGACCATCCGAAACACGATTATCTTGCTCCGCACGGTGGCCGTCGTGGCATGGGCGAGGTTCTGGTCCGGGCATTCGGATATACTGTGGCGGCCCGATATCTCGATAATTCTGAGGAGATGGTTCGTGAGCGGTACTCGCATATCGAGGCTGGTGAGTTAGGTGATGTCGCTACTGAGGCCCTCGAGGAGATCGATAGTGTACCGCAATAACTTATTTCGAGTGAGAGGGGTAGACCGTCGCGTCAAACCGCTTTGACAGTGAACAGCGAGTCGTCACTGAGGACGACCTGTATCCGGCGGTGCCAGGCGTCAGCGAAAGCCTCTCGTTGCTGTTCAGTTGCCGATTCGTCGAGAATCCCTTGGAGGTTCCCGATTGCGGGTCCACCGTCAGGAACGTCGCTGACGTGGTAGGTCACTTCGACGGTCTCGTCCGTGTCGGTTCGCCGGAACCGGAACGTCGGCTCTGCCGTGTCCGGGTCGAACGCGTCGAAGACGAGGAGGTCGCGGCGGCCGCCGTAGCCGCCGGCGAGCCCGCTGAATCCGTCGTCTTCGGTCGCGCCAGTAACGTACGAGATGATGCGGCTCATCACGCCATACGCAGCATCGTCCTGCGGGCCGGCCGCCTGCACCTCGATTTCGCTCCGAACTGGATAGTCGTCGGGATACAGGGCGTCGAGCCCCAACTGGACGATCCGGTAGGCGCCCGAGGCAGTCGGACAGGAATGTCCCGCCTCTTTCACCGCGTCTCTATAGGTGATGACGAACGGGTCACCCGGTTCGAGAACGCCGAGGGCCTCCGCGACAGGGTCGCGAATTTCGATCGGATCGACGTCGTAGTCTACCTTCCAATTGGTTCTAGTCTGGGTCTCGGCGGTCGCAGTCGAGTTTGATGTCATGAGTGGTGGTGATGATCGTATCTAGTGGTCAGTGGCGAAGCAGTCGCATCCCGTTGAGGATGACCGCGAGGACGCTGGCCTCGTGGACCAACATTCCCGCGGCGAGGGTGACGTAGCTGGTGAGCACGCCCGCGAGCAGGACGGTCACGGTCAGCACTGCGAGCCCGACGTTCTCGAGGACGTTCCAGCGCGTCGCCTTGCTGAGTTTGACCGCGTAGGGGATGCGGTCGAGGTCGTCGGCCATCAACGCCATGTCTGCCGTTTCGATGGCGGTGTCCGTCCCGGCGGCACCCATCGCGATGCCAACGTCGGCGGTCGCCAGCGACGGCGCGTCGTTGATGCCGTCGCCGACCATCGCGACCACGTGGCCGTCGGCTTGGTAGGCCTCGATGACTCTCTGCTTGTCCTCGGGGAGGAGTTCGGCGCGGTACTCGTCGATGCCGACCTCCTCGGCGACGGCGGCGGCCGTCCGCTCGTTGTCGCCGGTGAGCATCACCGTCTCGATGCCGACGTCCTGAAGCGCCGTGACGACCCCAGGAGCTGCCTTCCGGAGCTCGTCCCGCAGCGCGATTGCGCCGATGATGTCCCCGTCCCGGACGACGTGGACGACAGTTTCGCCGCGCTCCTCACGCTCGCGGACGTAGTCGGCGATCCGACTGGGGACGTTAATGTCGCGGTCCTCCAGCAGTGCGCGATTGCCGACAACAACTTCGGTGCCCTCGGTATGGGCGATAACGCCCTTACCAGCGACCACGTCGAAATCGTCCGGACCGGGAATCGACTGAAGGCTGGCGTCCGTCTCGTCCGCCTGGGCGACCGCCGCCCCACCGTCCGTCGCAGCAGTCGGGCGCTCGCGGGCTGCGTCAACGATGGCGTCAGCGAGGTGGTGTTCGCTCTTCTTCTCGGCGGTTGCCGCGAGCGAGAGGACTTCGTCATCGGCGACGCCGAATCCCTCGACGTCGGCGACGGTGGTTTCGCCCTTGGTGAGGGTGCCGGTCTTGTCGAAGGCGACGAGGTCGATCTTGCCGGCGCGTTCGAGGTGTTCGCCGCCCTTCATCAGCACGCCCGATCGGGCGGCGTTGCCGATGGCCGAGACGATGCTGACTGGCGGCCCGATCACCAGCGCGCCCGGACAGCCGATGACCAACAGCGTCAACGACAGGATCGCGTTCTGCGTGACTGCATATGCGCCGATGGCCAGCACGATGACGGCCGGCGTGTAGTACTTCGCGAACCGGTCGATGAGACTCTCCGTGGGCGACTGGGCCTCTTGGGCCTCCTCGACGCGACGGATGATACGTTCGAGCGTCGTGTCCGAGCCCGCACCCGTCGTCCGGATTTCTAGCGCGCCCTCCTGGTTGACCGTCCCGGCGTAGACTTCGTCGCCGTCGGCCTTGTGGACGGGGGCGCTCTCGCCGGTGACCGGCGCCTGGTTGACGGCGCTTTCGCCGTCGACGACCTCGCCATCGACCGGAATCTTCCCGCCCGGCCTCACGACGACGACCTCGCCCTCTTCGACTTCCCGGGCGGGAACCTCTTGGAGTTCCCCGTCGCGACGGACGGTCGCCGTGTCGGGCGTCATCTCCAGGAGCTCCTGGAGGGCCGTCCGGGTCTTCCGCATGGTCCGGCCCTCAAGGTAGCTGCCGAGGCTGAACAGGAAGACGACGGCGGCAGCCTCCCAGTACTCCCCGATGACGATGGCCCCGATAGCGGCCAGCGTCACCAGCGACTTGATGCCGAGTGTCCGGTTCGTGACCTCGTGGTAGGCGGTCTTGGCGATGTCGTAGCCACCCACGATCGTCGCGAGGACGAGGATGGCGGCGCTTGCCATCTCGAAACTCGTGAGGTAGCCCAGACTCCAGCCACCGCCGTACAGCAGACCGCTCGTCGCCGTGACGATGGCCTTCCGGTGTTTCCGGTAGTACTGCGTGATCGATTGAATGTTCATGGTGTTAGGCTGGTTGGGGCGTGTACCCCTGGTTTTCGATGGTCTGTGCGAAGGCGTCGGGATCAGCGACGCTGTCGTCATATTCGATCTCGACGCGGCCGGTCGCGTAGTGAACCTCGACGTGCTGGACACCGTCGACGTTCGATAGGGCGCGTTCGACGGTGCTCGCACAGGTCGGGCAGTCGAAGTCGAGGACGCGGAACTGGGTTGTGTCGCTCATTACAGTTTGAGGTAGTGCCCGTACCCCAATAAGTATTTTTTAGATGATATGTTTGAATACAGATATAGGTGATTGGAACAGTCAAACGGGCTGTCTAGGGCTTTCGGTATCGCGGACCCAGCGACCTGAGTTCTAAGCAGCGTCCCGCTAGCTTTTCCCACCTGCTCATACTCAGTTCTCGTATGAGTAGTTCCGGTACCGACCACCGGCTTGAGGACATCGCGGTGCGAGACACCCGGGTTTCGGATGCCATCGATGAACCGATGCGGGCGATGATCCTCGATATCCTCTCCGAGGAGGCGCTGACCGCAACTGAGGTCCACGGCCGTTTGGAGGACCGCGGCGTCGACCGCACGGAGAACACGGTTCGTCATCACATCAACGAGTTACGGGATGCCGGTCTCGTCGACGTCGTCCGCTTCGAGGAAGGGCGCGGTGGGACGACGAAGTACTACCACGCGAATACGATCGTCCTCTCGTACTCGCTGCCAGAGTCAGCTGATGACGCTGTTGAGGAGATGATCGAGGCCGTTCAACCCCAGATCAGGGACTCACTCGATACTCTCACAGAAGACCACGACGACGCGATAGCGGAGATCGTCGCAGATATGCAGCCGTGTGAGCACTGTCAGACCCAGAAGTACGAAACCTACGTGCTCCTGACTGTCCTCCGCCGGGCGTTCGTTCGTGCGCACCGAGATTCTTGAGCTTGCGCCCTGTACCGCTGTCAAGGCCTCACTTCACCGTGTGTTTTAGTTATCCGGCGATATCCCTCATACACAGCTGGCAATCCGAGGGGAAGTGCGAAGACTCCGAACCCGAGTAGGATGTATCCGGCTACGTGCCGGCGTCGCACAGCTAGAACTGTCGCGGCGACGCCGACGAACGCAATCAGATAGGCAAGATTACTCCAGAGCACGTTGTACGAGGAGCAGTATAGCCAGCAGACGACCGTGTAGGAGGGAGCGTTCCAGGTCGGCGGATGAAGCTTCGGCCAGAAAAACCGGCAGTATGTCGTCCAGCTGAGCATCGCGAGCGCCGGAAGTCCAGCAAGCCACATCGGTGTTCCGAACGGCATCCAGTCTCCGAATCGTCTATAGCCAGCGAGGAACAGCGCGGGAAAGCCGATAATCCACAGCCAGATACCGATAGTGTAGGTCACCGGCCAGTGTTCGATCCGGGGCTGTGCAATCGGTAATCGTAGAGACTCGGGCAGCGTCGCCCACGGGAACGAGGGATCGGGAACGGGATTCGTGAGGAACGCGACCAGACAGAGTCCAGTCCCGATGAGGAGCCCGTATAACCCCACCGTCGTGTATCGGTCAAGCCACGCTGGAAGTTGCGGACGGGGAGACTGTTGACGGTGGTCGGGGTAGCCGGTCATCCTTCAGCTTTGATGTCTCGTCGTAATCAGGTATCTCGTTCGAGTGCTTCGCGTCGCTGTTCGTATTCCTCGTCAGTCAGCTCCCCGCGAGCGTAGGCAAGCCGAAGCTCTTCGAGTGCCTGGTCCGAATCACTCGCAGCTCCCGTAACTGCGCGATAGATGAGGTACCCACCACCGACGAGGGCAGCGAGGAACAGCAGCTGCATCACGATGCCGACGATGAACATCCAGCCAGGCATCGTCCCGTCGCCCCACATGTGACCGCCCCACATCCCGCCCATCATCGGACCAAACCCCATCATCCCGAAGCCCATGAAGAACAACGGGACGATGAAGACGGCACCGATGATAACGAGGAGGAGCGTAACAAGTCGCGTATCGTCTGAATTTGTCGGCATATTGTGATCCCTCCCTGAGTTGGGGTTCTCAGATTATACTACGCACTAACTATTCAATGCGGTTGTGCCTTTGACCTACGTGTTCCACCCGCCACAATTCTTTTGAATACCTACTCATCACGGCTCTGACCCGAACTATCTGAAGGAAAACTGCAATAGATGATCCCTTCGAACTGATACCTATGGTAGCGACGATGATTGATGGCATCTCCGAAGCTCTACGTATCGGAGTGGGCTTCCTCTGGACGGCAGCGTGGGCGATCATCATGGGCCTCACGATCACGAGCCTCGTCCAAGTCTACGTCTCCAAGGAGCGGATGGCGCAGGTCCTCGGCGATGGCGATCTGAGCGGGCTCACCAAGGCGACTGCGTTCGGCGCGGCCAGTAGTGGCTGTAGTTTCGGCGCCGTCGCCATCGGGAAGGGGTTGTTCAAGAAGGGGGCGCACGCGGTGAACTTCCTCGCGTTCATGTTCGCGTCGACGAACCTCATCGTCGAACTCGGGTTGATGATCCTGATTCTGCTCGGCTGGGAGTTCCTAGTCGCAGAGTTACTCGGCGGACTCATTCTCATCGCCGTGATGGCCGTCATCGTTCACCTCACGCTCCCGGAGAACCTCTTCGATGAGGTGCGAGAGACGCTCAACGAGCGCGATCACGAGGCGGGCGTCACCGAGGATCCAACCTGCGGGATGGAAGGCAAAGACGAGTACACGCTTACGACTGACGGCGGTGAGACGCTCAAGTTCTGCTCGGAGGGGTGTATGGAGACTTACCGCCAGGAGATGTCGAGTCGCGGTGGGTGGCGTGACGAGTTGCTGTCGTGGGGTGGCTGGTACAAAGTCGGGAACCAGTACCGCAAGGAGTGGTCGATGATCTGGAAGGACGTCATCGCCGGCTTCCTCATTTCGGGGTTCGTCATCGTGTTCGTCCCCCAGTGGGTGTGGAACACCCTGTTCATCCAGGGCGACGGGCTACTTGTGACTGCCGAGAACGCGATTATGGGCGTCGCCATCGCCGTTATCAGCTTCGTCGGCAGCATGGGCAACGTCCCGTTCGCGGTCGCGCTTTGGGGCGGTGGCATCAGTTTCGCTGGCGTCATCGCGTTCGTCTATGCCGATCTCATCACGATTCCCGTGCTGAACGTCTACCGGAAATACTACGGCTGGAAGGTGATGCTGTACATTCTCGGCGTCTTCTTCGCCACGATGGCGTTCACCGGCTTCCTCATGGAGCTGCTGTTCGACGCCCTCAACATCGTCCCTGATCTGGCGGGCGGCGAGACGGCGACCGAGCAAACGTACTTCGAGCTCAACTACACGTTCTACCTCAACCTCATTGCGTTCGCGCTTTCCGGCTTTCTCCTGTACGTGTATCGTCGCGGCCTTGGTGCGCCTGGCCAGTACCGTGATCCCGTCTGTGGGATGCGGACTGACGACAGCGAGCCATCGACGACCCATGACGCTGAGACGTACTACTTCTGCTCACAGACCTGTAAGGAGACCTTCGAAGAAAACCCCGACGAATACGCCACCGGCCACCCGATGGTGATGGAAGGCCATGACCACGACCATTAATTCGCGTTCGTGTCCAGTCGGCAAGGGGAACTCTGCCGGGCAAGACCGCCCAGCCTCTTCACCGAGTCCGCGTATCGATGACGCCGTATCGCTCGGTGCATCTGTCCAGTGGATGCTGTTCGCCAGTATAGCTTCCCCCGAGACAAGTCCGCGAAAGAACGCTCCGACTCGTTACTCTCGTCCCCTTCAACTGGGGCGACCGGGCGCTAATCACACCACGGAGCAACCCCTCCCGAGGTGATTTAAATGACAGCTGATATCGCAATCCACGACGCATTCGTGCTCACAGTCGACGCGCAGAATCGGCTCTACGAACGCGGCACAGTACTCATCGAAGATGGGGCCATCACCGAGGTCCGGACTTCCCGGGGCGACGACGCGAACACAGCAGCTGACTGCATCATCGACGGTGCAGGAAAACTGGTGATGCCAGGACTGGTCAACGCCCACACGCATCTCGAGTTGACGCCGATGGTCGGCGCGTTCAGCGACCTCAGCATGGCCGAACTCATGGGGAATATGACGGCTATCTACGGGGAAATCGCAGACGGAGAGTACGACTACCTCACCGGAGCCGGGTACGAACTCGCGGCGCTCAATTTCCTCGCCGGCGGCGTCACCACTGTCAACTCCCAAGATGTCCGGCCGAGCGCGGGCGCCGAAACGTTCGGCGAAGCGGGACTTCGCGGATTTTTCGGACCGGCACTCTCCGATCTCTTCTGGGACGTTCCCGTCGACGAGCAGTTCGACCGCGCTCGCGAATTCATCGACGAGTACCACGAGACGTACAACGGCCGAATCCGAGCGACGATTAACCCCCACGACGACTGGTCGTGTACCCGCACGCTGTGGGAGCGCGCTGCGGACCTCGCGGACGAATACCCCGACCTGCTCGTTCACACGCATTTGCTTGAGCTTGAGGAGAGTAACACGATGGCGCGGTCGAACGGTGCGAAAGACTCGCTCGACCTGCTCGACGACGTCGGCCTCCTCGACGAACGACTGGTGGCTGCTCATTATCGCATGGCCGACGACCAGGACATCCGACGGACCGCAGACGCGGGTGCAGCGGTCGCACATTGTCCGTCGATATTCTGCTACTGGAACCCGGGCCCCGACGTGCAGTGGACGCCGGTACCGGAACTCCGGGCGGCGGGCGTCGACGTTGGACTGGGTATCGACGACCACTACTGGCACGATTCGTACAACCTGTTCGGCGAGGCGCGGCAGGCTCGACTCGCGGCGAACCTCAAGCGCTCGGCCGGGCAGTTCCACTCGATGGAGTTAGTGCGGATGCTCACCATCGAAGGGGCACGCGCGCTGGGCGTCGGTGACAAAATCGGGAGTATCGAGCCCGGCAAGCGGGCCGACGTCATTTTGCTCAACCTCGACCAACCCAAATTCACGCCGGTGACGAATATTCCCGCGCACGTCGCCAACAACGCAGTCCCCGGCGACGTCACGACGACCATCGTAGACGGCGAGATACTGCTGCGGGATGGCGACGTGAGGACGATGGACGCCGACGCCGTACGCGACCGTGTGCAGACGGCTATTGAGCGCTTCAAGTCGGAGACAGACTGGGACCTCGATAGCGGTGGGAGTGACCCACCGGGCGCGATGAGCGTTGCCCGCGACCTCCCCAAGCGGGGTCCCGCGCAGTTACTCGGCCGCCTTGCGTTCCAGTCAATCAAAGATACCTTCCCCCTCTGAGGAGAGTGGGAAGCGTATTCTCGGTGCCCCTTCGGGCTTGAAGCGCGAATCCGACTAGACGAGGTGGGGGGGAGTGGTGTATAGTTGGTCCCCGTCGATGGAAACTGGAGGGCAGATTTATTGGTACTTCCTTTGAAATTCGGCTAAATGTACGATCGAATTCTCCTGTCGACCGATGGAACTGTCGCATCTAAAGAGGCTGCAACGCACGCACTCGAGCTCGCAGCCGCTCACAACGCAGTTCTTCACGTGCTCTTTGTCGTCGACGAGGATGTCGTGACTGCGTACAGCGGGGACGAGTACGTCGACGAGGCTGAAGGTCCTGAACATGGCCTCGAAGAACACGGCGAGGAGACGCTTTCGGAACTCCGACGTCGAGCCGCAGAGACTGATGTCGACGTCGATATGTCGATGCAACATGGCCGCCCCGCTGAAACTATCGTGAATCACGCAGACGACTGTGACGCCGATCTCCTCGTGCTCGGCACCAAACGCCGGCCGGACGAATATCGTGCGTTGCTCGGAAGTGTCACTGACCGCGTTCTCCGATTGACGACGCGTCCGGCAACCGTCGTGAAAACTGAAGTCAGCGAGTAGGAAACGACCGTCCGCTACCGTCCATCATCTGGTGTGAGACGGGCGCGACGGCGGTCGAACTCCTCGTCGTCGATCTCGCCACGGGCGTACCGCTCTTGGAGAACGGTGAGTGCACTATCCTCGGCGGGGCCGTTCGATTGCGACCGGGATCCCAGCCAGTAGACGAGATACACCGGGACGGCGATGAGGAGTGCCATCCACAGGAGCCCGAACAGCATCATCCCCCAGCCCCAGCTACCCCAGCCGGCCATGTGGCCGTCGTTCCACATACCGTCGTGCCAGCTCCACATCATTGCATCCGAGACGGTCGCGTGTGTTAGCGCCATTCCGGCGACGACGGCCAGAGCCAGCGCTCCAACGACGATGAATCCCAGAGAACGAATCCCACGTGCTTGAATTGGATTTTGCATTGTTGTACTCCCAAAGGTCTCGGCGTGGTTAGCCGAGGATGTATTCGAGGGCGGGGTAGCGCTCGACGAGCGTCTCGCCGCCGACGTCGTAGTTCTCGATGTACTGGTCGAGGCCCAGGATGCGGCCCGCGGCGAACGCGGCGACCGCGAGGAACACGAGCATGTACGCGAAGTCGCCGTTGATGAACCCGTGGCCCATGTCCCAGTTCCCGAAGTAGAACATGAGCATCATCAGCGCGCCGAAGAACGCCGCGAGGCGGACGAGCGCGCCGACAAGCAGGCCGAGGCCGATGAACAGCTCGCCCCACGGCACGGCGACGTTCGCGAACTCAACGAACCACGGCGTCGAACCCATCCACGCGAACATCCCCGCGAGCGGGTTGCCGTTCGTCGCCGCAACGTTCGACAGGTAGCCGCCGGCGGCGAACTCACCGGTGATCTTCGTGAAGCCGGAGTAGGCGAACGCGTAGCCCATCATAAGGCGAAGCGCGAGAACGAACCACGCGCTGAGGCTGTGGACTTTCCCGCCGACGGTCAGCCCGCCGACTCTGCTCTCAAGCTGGTTCATGCCGGAGTCGAGTGTGGACATAATTATTGCACCTTCAACTATCAGTAGGCGAGTAGAGACGATATAATAGCGAGCCGGCGTTCTGAGTCAGAAAACCGGCGGGCTATATTACCCTCCTGTAGCGAGTACGGACGTGTGACTGAGGAGGCCGACCCGTCGGACATCTTCGCCACGCTCGACGACGAGTACGCCCGCGACATCCTCGTGGCGACGAAGACCGACCGCCTGTCTGCGAAGGAACTCAGCGAGGAATGCGACATGTCACGTCCGACCGTCTCGCGCCGGGTCACCCGCCTCGTCGAGCAGGGCCTCCTCGAAGAGTACACGCACGTCGACCCGGGCGGCCGGCACTACAGCGAGTACGAAGCGCGTCTCGAACGCGTCGAAGTGCTCCTGCAGGCGGAGGGGTTCGACGTGCAGATCGACGTCCGGCCGGACCCCGCCGACCGGATCACGTCCATCTTCGAGGAGATGCGGGGAGACTGACTCATGGAACACACGTTATTCGTCATCGGCAAGCTGTTCACGACCGCCCTGGCACTGGTGATCGCCTACCAGGCCTATCGCGGATACCAACGGAATCACACGCAGTTACTCCTGTACGTCGCCGCTGGCTTCGCGCTGGTCGGTCTTGGTGGCCTCCTCGAAGGCGTGCTCTTCGAGATCCTCGAAGTGTCGATCTTCGAAGCAGGATTCGTCGCAGCACTCGTCACCGCCGCCGGGATGCTGTCGATTCTCTACGCCCTGTATGCCCCGAACCCCTGAGGATTCGGGACGTTCATTCGAGAAGCGGCCTCTGGGCGTTGTTCCTCATTCGAAGTCGCTATTGTTCGGATTCCCCTTATTCTCGCCAGTGTAGGGTCGCAGCGGGAATTATGTCCGTACCGGTCGTACAGTATCGTATGATTCGAACACTCGTGGGTGTCCTTGGCGCTCTCTCAGCGCTGTTCCCGGACAAAATCGTCAAGCTCTTCGAGAAACTCGCGATTGCGAATCCAAGCGAGGGAACGGTGAGAGGGTGGGTCCGCCCAGCTATCCGGTCTGAGGGCGTTCTGATAGCTGCGATTTCCCTCCTCAACGGGCGAGCATACGCGTGGCTGATGAATCTTACCGGTGTGTTCGGCGCTATCGTCTTCCTGTTTCCCGATCTGTATCGAAGATTTGCCACCGCGTTCCTGTACGAGCGTCCGGAGTCGATCGAATGGAACGAGCGATTCTGCTCGGGTATTCGGGCTATCGGCGCACTATACGTCCTTTTAGCGGCGAAGACGTATCTGGAGCGCCACAACGATACCTAAGTCTTCCCGGCATCGTCAGCTGCTGTATCTGAGATTTGGTTCGTTGCGGCTGCACGTATCACTTGGAATCTAAAGTTTAATCTCCAAGAGACCAGTATAATCGAAGGGGAAATCCGCTAAAGGGAGGGAGTCGTATGTACCTCTGTATGACGACGACCATCACCGTGGAAGGAATGTCGTGCGGCCACTGTGAGCAGACGGTCGAAGAGGCCCTTGAAGAGGTCTCTGGCGTGACTTCCGTGACCGTCGACAGGGAGAGTGAACAGGCAAGCGTCGACGGTGAGGCAGAGGTCACGGCCCTCGTGGCGGCCGTCGAAGACGCAGGATACACCGCTCACGCCTGAGTATCGTGCGCTGCGGATAGCACAAGTCGCTTCGAGACGACGACTAACCGTTGTCTTCGGAGCTTGTCTACGCTGCTCTTGCTGTACGGTTTCAGGGCCGAAGATTCAGGAAGCCGGCGGAACCACCTCAATAGAGAACATGACTCATGGACGACCACAAAGATACAACTGAGAATTCCTCGGGAGGAGAGGACCAGCCGGACACCACCAGCCACCAGCACGAACACGGTGAGCACGATGAAGCGGTCGCGGAATCGGACGAGGAAGGGGTAGAACAGGGACTACTAGAGGAGGAAGCTCACCCTGCTGCGGCAGGTGAGATGGCGTCCCACGAGCAGCACGAACACGCCGGACACGAGGGCGACGGGCACGGCCACGGTTCCCACGAAGGACACGGCGAGGGCCATAGCGGGATGCACGAAGGCCACGAACAGATGTTCCGCCGGCGCTTCTTCGTCTCGACGCTCCTGTCGGTCCCCGTCCTCCTGTACAGCGAAATGCTGCAGGAGTGGCTCGGCTTCTCTGTCCCAGCATTTCCGGGGAGCGAATGGATCAACCCCGTCTTCGCGGTTATTGTCTTCGCGTACGGTGGGGTCCCGTTCCTCCAGATGGCGGTACCGGAGCTGAAAGACCGGTCACCGGGGATGATGACGCTCATCTCGATGGCGATCACCGTCGCGTTCGTCTACAGCCTCGCGAGCGTGATTTTCCCCACACAGTCGGCGTTCTTCTGGGAGCTCGTCACGCTGATCGACATCATGTTGCTCGGCCACTGGATCGAGATGCGGTCGGTCCGGCGGGCCTCCAGCGCGCTCGACGAGCTGGCGAAGCTGATGCCCGACACCGCAGAGCGCATCACCGACGGCGGGGAAACCGAGGAAGTCCCCGTCAGTGAGCTCTCCGAAGGCGACCTCGTGCTCGTCCGGCCGGGCGCGAGTGTCCCTGCTGACGGCACCGTCGAGGAGGGAGACTCCGACGTCAACGAGTCGATGATCACCGGCGAGTCCAAGCCCGTCTCGAAAGAGCCTGGCGACGAGGTCATCGGCGGCACCATCAACGGCGACGGGAGTCTCCGTGTTCGCGTCGGTGCGACGGGCGAGGAGACGACGCTCGCGGGCATCATGCGTCTCGTCGAGGAAGCCCAGCAGAGCAAGTCCAAGACGCAGGTACTGGCCGACCGGGCGGCCGGCTGGCTGTTCTATGTCGCGCTCGGGGCGGCAGTCGTGACCGCGATTGCGTGGACGGTAGCGGTGTCGTTCGATGCGACCGTCATCGAGCGCGTCGTCACGGTACTCGTCATCGCCTGTCCGCACGCCCTCGGGCTCGCAATCCCCTTGGTCGTCGCGATCAACACGTCGCTCGCCGCTCGCAACGGGATGCTCGTTCGCGACCGCATCGCGATGGAGGACGCACGGAAGCTGGACGCCATCATCTTCGACAAGACAGGCACGCTTACCGAGGGCGAACACGGCGTCGTGGATATGGCGACCGTCGACGGCGTCGACGAGGACGAGGCGCTCGGACTGGCGGCGGCTGTCGAGAGTGACTCCGAACACATGATCGCCCGAGCGATCCGCGAGGCCGCCGACGAGCGAGACCTAACTACTCCCGACGCGACCGCCTTCGAGGCGATCAAAGGTCGAGGGGTTCGCGCAAACGTCGACGGAAACGAGGTGTACGTCGGTGGGCCGAACCTGTTGACCCAGCTCGATAGCGAGATACCCGACCATCTCCAGCGCTTCGCTGACGAGGCCGGACAGAACGCCCAGACAGTGGTGTATCTCGTTCGTGACGGAGAGCTAATCGCCGCCTTCGCGATGGCCGACGTGATCCGCGAGGAGAGTTTCCGCGTCGTCGACGCGCTCCACGATCTGGGTATCGAGGTAGCGATGCTGACTGGCGACTCCCAGGATGTCGCCAACGCCGTCGCGGACGAACTGGGTATCGACACGGTGTTCGCGGAGGTTCTCCCCGAAGACAAAGACGAGAAAGTGCAGGAACTCCAAGACCAGGGGAAGCTCGTGGGGATGGTCGGCGACGGTGTCAACGACGCGCCGGCGCTGACGCGAGCCGACGTCGGCATCGCTATTGGAAGCGGCACCGACGTTGCGGTCCAGTCGGCCGACGTCATCCTCGTCCAGAACAACCCGATGGATGTGGTGCGACTCGTGAAGCTCAGTAAGGCGAGCTACCGGAAGATGCAGGAGAACATCGTCTGGGCGGCCGGCTACAACGTCTTCGCGCTTCCGCTTGCAGCAGGCGTGTTGGCACCGATTGGGATTCTGCTGTCCCCCGCTGTGGGTGCGCTCCTGATGTCGTTGAGTACAGTAATCGTCGCGATCAACGCCCAATTGCTCCGCCGCGTGGACCTGTCCATCCCCGAGCTTCCAGGCGGGACACCAGCGACTGACGCACAACCTGCAGACTGAAACGCTCCCGATCGCTTCGGAGCTTCTTTCCACTGAGTTCGGTTGGTGGACAGCAAATGGCGACACTGCGTAATTTCGGCGGGTATCGCTATGCGGTCAGCGATTCCACAGTTCTCCCGAGAGGTACGTAGATCGGTATACACAGACGCTTCCTCTGATGGACGACATTGCTGCGTCAGCACTAGGTTTATAGCGCTTGACGGACTTCTTTCCAATATGAGCCTCGAAGAGACGGTTGACTACCTCGCCGAGGAACTTGACCTCGAGCGAAGTGAACACGTTCGCGAGGTCGGACAGTCGGTCGCCGAGCTTCGCGACTGATCAGAACATTTCTCTGAAGTCCCGTTCGACCAGTCCGTTCTCCAGATACGTGATGAACTCTTGTTTCGTTGGCCCTTGCTGGTCGAGTAGATCGTCCCGTCCTGCACGTTGGAGGACTGCCTGAGCGAAGTCTGTACAGTGTGATTCGTGTTGCTCAGCGTACTCTGAGAGGGCTTCTCGCCAGTGCATATCCAGCTCGAACTCGGCTAATCGGATTTGGATCCCGTCTTTCCGTTCGACGAGGTCGACGTCCAGCTCTTCGAGTTGCTTGAAACGGAGGTTGTTCCGGCGGACCGTGATGAGCCGCTTGGAATCGACGATGTAGGGGTCGACCCACTCTCGCCAGGTATCGTCGTCGACGTGCGTTCGTGGCATCTCAAAATCCGGCTCCACACTCTCAATACCGAACTGCAGCATCGCGATGCCAGTTCGGTGATTCGCGTTTGGGAGGGAATGTCGTAGGATCAAATTCGACATCACCTCTCCAGCGACGGTCGGCAGTGGTGCGCCCCAAGATACGTGATCGAGTGCCTGCTGGATCTTTTGTGGTTCGAACTCCTTGTAGAGCCGGAACTCATCCTCATCTCGAACATCGACAGCTGCTTCGAGCAATTCTACTAATCGGAATGTGACAACTTGTCCAGCACGAGGGAGATTACGAATACGGTCGCTCAGCCATTCCTGATCGAAGTCGATATTTTGGGCTGATTCGATCTCTGAATCGCCTTCGTAGAGCACATAGACCGGTGTCTCGAAGGGGTACCCGATGAGCTTTGTCGACTCCTCGGATTGATCTCGCTGAGACCGGATCTTTGCTACCGATGCTGAGCTATATTTGAGTGAGAAATTCTCGGACTGTGGGTGGTGATAGAAGACGAGCCGAGCCATCTCACTGTGTATTCGTGGGAAGTGGGTAAAGCAGTCCCGCTTTTATGATGATTCTACGACGTAGTGGGTGCGTTCACGTCTTCTAAATACTGGCTTTCCCACCCCCGGTCGCGCCTCGATCTCCCGCAATCCGCGTTGTGTGACCGTGTACACGTTCGTCCGTTTGTCGAGTTCACCCTTCTCCAGGAGGCCTTTGTCGACGAGGTCATCGAGGTTTGGATAGAGCCGCCCATGATTGATCTCTTGTTCGTAGTAGTCGTCGAGTTCGGACTTGACTGCGAGCCCGTGTGGTTCCTCTTCCTGTTCACTCCTTCCCCTCGTCACGAGTTTACAACTCAAAATCGGGAGGAGGTCAGACCCAGTCCGTGAAATCAACTACACGTATTCCACTGAGCTCGTGTCGGATGTCGCTCCTGTTCCAGTCAAAGCGAAATAATATACTCTCGACAGCTCGGACCAGCTGCGTATCGTAGGTAGATGCGTTGAGGTGTTTTTCGTGACCGAGGACGATGCGGTCTCGCGAGGATTTTTCGTCGTCGACGTACTTGATATCCTATTCGTGATAGACGGCAACAGTGTCTTGGCGCCGTGATCGGATTGAATAACGCATTCGAAACAAAGTAATAAGTGAATCCTCGTGAAGCGCCCCGCAAGAGTCGTGAGACACGTATGATAAACCCAACCGTCCTACAACAGGGAAGTGACTGGCGGGCACAGGCTGAGGTCTTTGACGAGATCTTTCTCGTCTTCCTCACACTCGGGACGCTCGTCGGTACGATTGTCGTCACGTACACACTGTGGAATGTGTATAAGTACCGTGACGATGGGAGTGAACCAAAAGCGGACTTCGACGCGCCCACAGTCGGCGAGCTTCCGACAGGACAGGGCGGTCCCAAAGCCAAGAAGCTCTTCCTGTCGTTCGGGTTGAGCGCGATCGTCGTCATCAGCCTCGTGGTGTACGCGTATGGGCTTCTCCTCTACGTCGAAGAGGGGCCCGACACGAGCGACGAGGGTGACATTGAGATTCTCGTTGAGGGGTACCAGTTCGGCTGGGAGTACGAGTACCCGAATGGTCACACCACGACCGGCGAGATGATCGTGCCGGCCGATCAGCGTGTTGACCTCAATGTGACATCACGCGATGTGTGGCACAACTTCGGATCGTCGGAGTTGCGGATAAAATCTGATGCCATCCCCGGAGAGTACAGCAATGTCTGGTTTTCTGTAAGTTCTGAACAAGTGGAAAAACAGGGAGGCGAAGCAACGTACAGGGTTGAGTGCTTTGAGCTATGTGGTGCCGGTCACTCCGCGATGACTGGTCAAATCACGGTGCTCCCGCAAGAGGAGTGGGAAGAGTGGTACGCTGGAACTCAAAGTGAAAACGCATCTAGCGGCACGAACGCATCCAGCATCGACGCCGCGCCCACCGGAGGTGTCCCTGTATGAGTGATCTTCCACCCACGAGCTCGGTGAAACGCTGGCTCATCACGACGAATCACAAGGATATCGGAATTTTATACACGATCACCGCGCTGTTCTTCCTGCTGTTCGGCGGCGTGCTCGCGCTGTTGATCCGCATCCAGCTGTGGGAGCCGACGAGTCAAATCTTGTCTGGGCTCGCGTATAACGAAGCGGTCACAGCCCACGGGCTGATAATGGTGTTCTGGTTCCTTTCCCCGTTTGCCTTCGGGTTCGCGAACTACTTTGTCCCGCTCCAGATAGGCGCCGATGACCTTGCGTTCCCGCGACTGAACGCACTCTCGTATTGGATGTATCTGTTCTCTGGCGTGCTGTTATCAATCAGCTTCTTTCAGGGCGGCACACTGAGCGCTGGATGGACTATATACGCACCGCTCAACATACCCGCGTACACGCCGAGCATCGGTTCGACGGGAGCGATACTCGCGCTTGCAATGTTCACTATTGGGGTCACCGCCTCTTCAGTGAATTTCCTTGTGTCAATTCATCACTCCAGAGCCGAAGGGATGGGTATCATGGATATGCCGATGTTCACTTGGACCATCCTTGCGACGGTGTGGATGATGCTGTTCGCGTTCGCTGCGCTGCTTGCCGCGGGACTTATTTTGGCGTCCGACCGTGTACTAGGGAGCGTCTACTTCTCGGCCACTGAGGGTGGGTCCCTCTTGTGGGGGCATCTGTTCTGGTTCTTCGGACATCCAGAAGTGTACATCGTCTTTTTCCCTGCACTTGGTGCGATGTTGGAGTTGTTCCAGACGTTTTCCGGACGCCGGCTTGTCGGCCGAAAATGGGTTATCATTGCTATCTGTCTTGTTTCGGTCCAGTCGTTCCTCGTGTGGATGCACCACATGTTCCTCACCACGATCAATTTGGAAATCAAGACCCTGATGATGGCAACAACGATCGGAATCTCGTTACCCTTTGACCTGATCGTGTTCTCGCTGATCTATACACTGATTAAGGGGCGTATTCAGGTTACGACGCCGTTCCTCTTTGCGTTCGGGGCGCTACTGTTGTTCATTCTCGGTGGCATTACCGGGGTGTTCCTCGGTGCTATCGTCCTCGACTACGAGTTCCGTGGCACCTACTGGGTGGTCGCACACTTCCACTACGTTATGTTTGGCGGTGCCACGGCACTAATTGGTGCCGCGTACTACTGGTTCCCAAAAATAACTGGGAAGATGTATAATGAACTTCTTGGGAAGATCCATTTCGTGTTGTTTTTCATCGGATTTAATGCCGTCTACTTCTCAATGTTCCTCGGATGGGAAACCCCTCGCCGCGTCTTCGAGTACAACCCTGAGCTCCAGATTTACCATCAGTTCGGCACAATCGGTGCATTCGTCCTCGGGTTCTCCTTTTTCATCATGTTTTATAATTTTGCGAAGTCGTACGTTTCCGGTCCTGATGCTGGGGCGAACCCATGGGATTACTCACGGACGGCAGAGTGGGCGGTCTCCTCGCCGCCGCCGCTAGAGAATTGGCCGAACCGGCCGTCGTATGCTTCTGGAAAGCTGGAGTTCGTAAAAGACTATGTTCCGGACGGTGGTCCTGCGGTAAAGACCGACACGGATGGGAACAGGGCTACTGACGGTGGTGACACACATCCAAAGCATATCAAAAAGTACCCATACTGGGATAAGCATCCGAGCCACGCAAGTATCTGGCCGCTTGCTCTTTCGCTAGCTGTTGGTGTGTTATTCCTAGGCCTCACCGGGTTCCGCGATAATGTTGTCTTCGAGCTGGGTGAATCGCTCGCATCGACGGGCGTAACAATCTCAAACCCGATATACCCGATACTCATAGTTATCGGATTAGTCGGAGTTATATGGACCGGCGTGAAGTGGGGGCTCGAAGACTTTTACGCTCCACCGACCGAGTTTGCAGAGCGATGGCCGTTTGAAAGCGTTGAAAAAGTAAAACTGGGAGTGTGGTTTTTCATCGCGTCGGACGTGATCGTCTTTGGCGCGTTCCTCTCAGCAGCTATCTTCGTCCGGTACAACGCTGGATGGATGACTTGGGAGCCGCTGACGGATGCACTTCCAGGACTGATCAACACGTTCGTCCTGCTCACCTCATCGTTCACCGTGATTTTGGCGCTGGTGGCCGCTCGCCGGGAAAGCCGGAAAGGATTGCTCGCATCCCTCGGTACAACCATTGTACTTGGATTTGCGTTTTTGGGCATCAAACTATGGGAGTGGAACAAAGAGATCTTTGAACGTGGTGTGACGATTTCGGCCAACGCCCACGGTGACCCGATTCAGGCGTCGATCTACTACGTCACAACGGGGCTCCATGGAGTCCACGTCGTCATTGGCCTCCTGATCGCTATCTTCCTGTTCGTCAGGGCGTATCAGGGTCACTACCTCGACGACGAGCGGCCGATCGAATACTTCGGCCTCTACTGGCACTTCGTGGACATCGTCTGGGTGTTCATTTTTCCGCTGTTCTACCTCTTCTGAGAGTCATAAACGCACTCACTGTTTTTCGGCTTTGTTCTGCTCTGTTGAATCCGATGACGGCACAAGGATCACGATCTCTAAAAAGACGATTACTTCGCGATTCGACGTCGAGGAGTTGGATAGATCCTCTCAGTGGTCTCGATCTATTCCCTCTCTGCTAAGTACTAACTCTGAATTCTCTCCGCAGTGTTCTTGAGCCGAGCACAGAGTAGCCCAATTTCGACGTCTTCTGCGGATTCCACTGAGCAGTTCTATCTCAACCGCCAGTACAGAGTATAACGACTAATCTGGGTCAATCGTTTGCTATCGCGATTATTTCTGGATATACAGAGAGTATACGATCACTGCGAGGCCTGAAGCGACAAACAAGCTATTAATGAGTACAACGTGCGCCAACCCAACAGAAAATAACTGATTTGCTATACCGGTCAGAGCGGCTCCTAGTGTAAGAATCCCGAAGCCAACGCCCATCATCTGTAGTGACTCCTCACCTGTGTGTCGATACGCTTTAAATGCAATATAGGTAATACTACCACCAAGAATCAGGATGACGAACTTGACGACTGCGATCGCCGTTACAATGGCAGTCATATTTCATCTCCCATCATCGACCAGATGTCTACAAGATGTTTATCGGTAGATCGTGATCTGTGTTGGATATTCACTGAAAAATCACCCATATCATCAATAGAAATCATCACATCATTAAATGATCGCTCATAGTAGGTTACTCGTCCTCCCTCGGTTCCGATCGTATCTTGTTCTTTGACAAGACAAGCAGAACTGAGAAGATCTAACTTACGATACAGCGTTGATTTCGGGATGTCACAAATTTCGCTCAATTCTTTTGCTGTCATGGGTTCATGAATTTCTCGAAGAATGGATCGACAATCAGGATCATCAAGTGCATCGAGCACATCCTGTAGTGCCGGCTTATCTTCGGCCGGTACTGAGTTGTCTTCCATTGTTCGATTACCGTCTCCTGAAAAATCTTATCTTTCGTAGAATTGGTCATTCTCCAGCAATTCCGTGGAACTCTTGGAACTAGTTATTGATTTGTGTACAGAATCGTTTATTACTAAAGCTAATACTCTATCCATTTTAATTCTACTTGTAGGAGCACGTTGTTCTTACAGGCTTCAAATTAGTCATGCTCCGAGTACACCTCTAGAAGTTCCTTATACCGATTTTGAATAGTTACTTGACTAACATGGGCGATCTCACTCACGGTTTCCTGAGTATGTTTCTCGTTGGTTAGGTGGGTTGCTGCATACAGAGCAGCAGCAGCCATTCCTGCCGGATTCTTTCCACTATGAATTCCCTTCTCTGTTGCCACTTCAAGGAGTTCACGAGAGCGGCGTTCTGCCTCGTCGCTTATGTCAAGTGCTGACGCAAATTGAGGTATATATTGGGCCGGATTTTCGGGCTCAATCTCCAAATTGAGTTCACGTGACAGGTATCGATACGCTCGCTGTATCCGAATCTTTTCAACACGGCTCACCACAGCAAATTCATCAAGTGGTCGTGGAGTTCCATGCTTCCGAGTAGCTGCATATAATGATGCAGTTGACATCCCCTCAATTGATCGGCCAGGTAGCAGATCCTCTTCTACAGCACGCCTATAGAGCATACTGGCAGTTTCCTGTATCGGTTTTGAAATTCCCAGAGCAGATGCCATTCGGCTAATTTCACCGAGTGCTTGCTTAAGATTCCGCTCATCCGCATTTTTTGCTCGAAACCGCTCATCCCACATCCGAAGGCGGTGTAGTTGAAACCGGTTGCGCTCGGGAACTGCGTGTCCGTACGAATCTTGATCCTGCCAGCCAATCTTTGTACTTAATCCTTTGTCATGTATTAGTTGCGTCATTGGGGCACCGACTCGACCCTTTTCATCCCGATCGTCTGACATGAATGTGCGCCATTCTGGGCCGTGATCGATTGGATCGCTTTGAAAAACCAGGCCACAGCTTTCGCAGGCCGCTTCACTACTATCGGCGTTCCGGGTAATCTGACCCTGACATTCGGGACAGATATTGTCGTTGACAGACGTCTCGTCACAGGCACTTTCTTCTGCCGGCTGTTCTCGAGTGTGTTCTTTGGACATGATAATGTTGACGCATTTGGGTTTCCCCACAACGGCGAGTTTCCTTGATAATTCCATGGACATACTCAGGGATGAACATCGGGCGGTGTCCCATTCAGTAGGAATTCGGCCTACCACTTTGTTTCCAAGATATCAACTTGGGATATCGCCATTTAGACTATCCACCCACTATTATGTCTCAAGTCCGACTCCGCTGGCACGACGTCCGAACCACGATTTCAAGGATTCCGGTCGAGTACAGGCATATCGCCGGTTTCACGCTACTAGTGACGTATATCGTGATGCTTCTCGGAGCCTACACTAGTGCAATCGGTGCTGGACTTTCCTGTCCCGATTGGCCAACCTGCTACGGGACGTGGGTTCCCTTCCTTCAACCCGAGATCATTGCTAACTCGCCATACTCTGCACTACAAATCTTCGCAGAGTGGGCTCACCGTGGACTGGCGATGACGGCCGGAGTTCTGATCGTCGGCACGACCCTTGGAGCGTGGGTGACACACCGGAATACCCCGACTATCAAATGGTCGGCCACGGCCGCTCTCGCCCTCCTTCCGTTACAGGTTATCCTCGGAGGATTGACTGTCACGGAAAATCTCCAACCGATTATCGTGACGACCCACCTGGGCGTGGCAATCCTCATTCTCCTCTGTCTCCTGACGACCTGCCTCGTCGCATATCTCCGCCACTAATGACACCTTGCGTATAAAAATGCCACAGATACCGACGGTTCAGCTCACTATGAGAGAACAGCACGGTGCCTATGAAATCTGCCACCTGGAGCTGTGATCACGAATGACTGTTCATACCTGCCCGATCTGTACTGATCAATTCGAAACAGCTGGAGCAGCGCGTGACCACACATGGAACGCTCACAGCGCCTGCCATTATTGTGGTGAACAACTCGGTGACGAAACTGAGGAACAGCTCTACAGACACTGGCTCGCCGCGCATCCGGATTACCTCTCACGTGTGGACTACAAACGGGCGGATACAGCCGCTGATTCACACACGTTCTCAGAGCGGCTCTCCGAGGGAGGTGCCGGAGCTGCTGTCGGAGGACTGACCCGCCGACAGCTTCTCCTCGCCGGTGGTGGTATCGCCACTGCCGGTGTCGTGATCGGCGCCACCGCTCTCTCTAACAATACGGGTACTGAACCGGATGACGGCGCAAATGCTGGAGGTGATGCGGGTGCCGTCACCACTGCCCCAATTCCGGACTCGCCTGGGAACTTCCGGTATGCGACGATGGGATCCGCTGATGCCGATGTCACGGTGACATACTTCGGGAGCTGGAAGTGTCCGTACTGCGCCCAGTTCAGTACGGGGATGCTCTCACAACTCGTGACGGACTACGTGGAACCAGGTACGATCGCGCTCGAGTTCCGCAATCTCGCATATATCGGTGGCGACCCATTTTTGGGCCCCGATGTACCGGCAGCCGGGCAGGCCGGATTAGCCGTCTGGAACACTGACCCAGCCTCATACTGGGCATTTCACGAATACGTGTTCCGGAATCAGCCACCCGAGAGCGACCAGTGGGCGACCACCGGAAGATTGGTCGGGTTTGCTCAGGCCGTAGGCGTCTCTGAGACAGCGTCGATCCGCACGGCGATCCAAGAAAATCAGTACGACGACGCGCTTCGGGCGACTGACAGTGCTGCAAGCGATGCCAGTGTCGACGCCACACCCACGCTCCTCATCGATGGCACGACGGTCAATCCACTCGGAAACGAAGAACGAGCAAGACAGTTGATCGAAGATGCAGCTGAATCAAACTGAGTCATGGACGTCCGACGGTCAATTCTGGCTTGCAGGCGGGGCAGGCGTCGCGACGGTTGCGACCCTGGGAAGCCTCTGGTTCAGTCTCGGCCTCGATCTCATTCCGTGTACCCTCTGCTGGTACCAACGTATCCTCATGTATCCGCTCGTCGTCGTTCTCGGCGTTGCCGCCCTCGAGAGTCACAACACGGTCTGGCGAACAGTTGTGCCACTATCCTTGGTGGGTGCTTTAATCGCGGGATATCACTCCGTGCTCCAAGCAACGACGGCTTCATGTACCCTTGCTGGCCCCTGTGCAGTCGTCCAGTGGCAGGCTCCGATGATCGGACTCACGATTCCGAATCTCTCACTGATCGCGTTCGTGCTCGTGACGATTACAGTCTTCGCCGGATCGAATCTCGCCGAACCTGTGCGTAATTATTGATCTCCTCTTCCGCGTAAACGCGAAGAAATCCCGAGTGGTGAGAGTCCCAAGTTTGTAGTCCAGCCATAGGTAGTCCCACAGCATCGGACTAGTGGATTGCTGGTGGTGCCAAGCCGCCGTCCCTATTCTGGACTGTGTACAGTATCCCTGCGTTGCTTTTGTCACGGCGGTGTACGGCAGGCGCCAGCAGAATCGGAAGTATTTTATTGTATGCTTTGAGCAGTCGGTATTCGGGCACACTCTTCGAAGATGTTGCGCTCACCGATTTCGTTTTCGGATATTGCTTTGTTTTGTGGGCGGACAGACCTCCTCTGAAAACTGGCTGGGAATTCGCTATGTTCTGACCGAGTCCTACTCTTCGGTACAGTTGCCCGTTAATTAACCCTCACCGTGGGAACTCTGGAAAGTCGTTTGAAGATGGTTCGTTGTCTGGTGTGACGGCTCGTATAAATACACCAACTATACTTAAGACCAATTATTTACTCAGAAAATGAATTGTACGAAACGCTGTCTTGATCGACGATGGTCTGGCTTTCGGGAACATTTCCGTCCGGCGGCATACCCCCCTCCGCGGGACCGCCGGGTTCGCCAACGACAATCCGCCCAACCATTCCCAAGGATTTGTGCGGGATACAAAAATAATCGTACGTGCCCGTGGTCTCGAACGTATGCTCAAACGTTGCCCCCTGTTCACTCAGGATTTCGCTATTGAACGCTTCTGCTCCCTCGGGAATCCGTGTCACCTCTGCTGAACTCGTTCCTTGTTTGTAGACAGTTGCCGAGTGACTCCCACTCTGGTTTTTGAATGTCACGGTTTCTCCGGGTTCGATGAACAACCCGATGGGATCGAAATAATACTCGCTCCCTTCGGTGACCATCATTACCGTGTTTGAGCCACCCGATCCAGCATTCGTTTCTCCTCCTGAATCTCCATTTGTATCCTCTGTCGTCGTCGCCTCACTCTCACCGTTTCCGTTCCCTGAACCACTGCATCCGGCAAGACTAGTTACACTACCTGTAGCGAGAATCCCAGCGGTCTTGAGAATCTGTCTCCGCTCCATACTTAGCGATTAAACACCCCAATATAAGTGGCTAAGGTGGATTCCCAATACATAGGACGCCGCCCTCGTTTGACCTGTCGAAGTCATAAAATTATTTCTCAGGATAAGTATGATACCTACCGTTTCTCATTTGTTTCACGTGGAAAGACATTCGTATTGAACAGCCAGTGAACGAACAGTTACGTTAATTCTGGACCCACATCTTTGCGGTCAGCTTTGGCGTTGGAACAGCGACCAAATTAGTCTTTGAGTTCGAATTCGGAATACACTTCGCTGCGTTCTCAATGACCGCTAAGGAGCTATTCAGCGGCTCGTTTTTCCTCGAAGAGATGCTGGCCTGTCTAATTGAAACGATGTTGCGTTGGGCCTTCATTTTTAACTGCGACTGTACTGAGAACCTGATTGACTCTACATTGATCTCAAAGAGAAATTCTATACGATAGATAGCGACAGCCACATAAACATAACCTTCGTAATGCTACACAATTGATTGGCTCCTTATTATGATACTCGTTTCATAGAAATATGTACAGTAATACCCAATTGAGATGGAGTGCTGTCAAAATAATAGAACGTATCATTCCCATCACAGTATGACTGAAAAGTGTTCCCTGTGCGGCCGACCGATTCAACCTTCCACATTCGAGGCTCCCGGTGACCGCGGGTTCTGTTCGAGTGGCTGCTACGATGTGTACACGACACTCGGAGCTGTCGGTTCCCTCGACGACACCCAATCCCCACCTGGGGGCGAAAGTACACAGACAGGAGACGCAGATCCGCCCGAACGAGACGGTTCTCGGACGTTTCTACGGATCGATGGGATGTACTCTGCGACATGTGAGGCATATCTCGAATCGGTCGCTGAGAGCCAGGCGGGAGTGACCGCCGCTGAAGCGAGCTACGTTACAGAGACGATCCGCATCGACCACGACCCAGAAACCGTATCGAAGGATACACTGCGTGACGCGTTGAGTACGCTCGGGTACACAGCATACCTCCGTGACGACGCCTCGACAGAGGCGGATACAGCCGGCGGGACGACGCGCCGGTCACGGGAGATGGGTGGTATTCGAAAGCGGCGAGACGACCAACTCTTGGGCATGCGGTACTCCGTTGGCTTCCTTTTCGGCGCGTTCCTGTTGGTCCCGTACGTCGCGATTCTGTATCCCGCGCAGCTCGCATCAATATTCGACTGGCAAGCGCTCGCGATATTCGAGGGTGCGTTCCGGCTGGACAGTCAGGGCGCGTTCGTTTTTCTCCGACTCTACTTCGTGATGACCGGGATCATCCTCGTCTTCACCGGGCTTCCGGTGTTGCGGGGTGCGTACATCAGTCTGAAAATGCGTCGGCCAAACACCGACCTGTTAGTCGCGATCACTGCGGTGAGTGCGTATCTGTACAGTACGGCCGCCGTCATCCTCGGACAGAATGATATCTTCTACGACCTCGCGATCGTCGTGACGGCTGCGGTCACCGCGATGGTGTTCTACGAGTCGTCGATCAAACAGCGCGCACTCAACCGGCTCACCGAGCTCACGATATCGCAGGTCGAGCAGGCGCGGACGTACGACGCAGACGGAACCACTCAGGACGTTCGCGTCGAGGACCTCGAGGCGGGCGATGTCGTCCTCGTTCGACAGGGGGAACGCGTGCCGGTCGACGGCGAACTCGTCGAAGACAGCTGTACCGTCGACGAAGCGATCGTGACCGGTGAGTCGCTTCCGGTGG
This sequence comes from Halorubrum aethiopicum, assembly GCF_001542905.1. NCBI lineage: Archaea > Methanobacteriati > Methanobacteriota > Halobacteria > Halobacteriales > Haloferacaceae > Halorubrum > Halorubrum aethiopicum. The sequence goes on from NZ_LOAJ01000003.1 coordinate 46,633, forward strand.
TGAAACGCGCCGGCGACGACGTGATCGGGGGGTCGATCGTCACGGACGGCGCTGCGTTGGTCCGTGTCGGCCCAGACGTGACGAGCAGTATCGACCGGATAACGACCGCTGTCTGGGACTTACAGAGCGCGACGCACGGGGTCCAGCGGCACGCCGACCAACTCGCGTCGTACGCCGTGTTCCTCGTCGTCGGAGCCGCCGTCACGGTCGGCAGCGTCGGGGCGCTCGCATTCGGGATGGCCCCGCCCGACGCTGCCCTCCTCGCGCTGTTGGTCCTCCTCGCCGGCTCGCCGTGGGCGCTCGGACTCGCGACGCCGTTGTCGGTCGCGAAGAGTCTCTCCAGTGCGCTCCGGCGCGGGATCATCATCTTCGACGAAACGGTCTTCGAACGGCTCCGCGACGTCGATATCGTCGTTTTCGATAAGACGGGGACGCTCACGACCGGAGAGATGGAGGTGATAGAAGCGGACGCGCCCGCGGAGTTGCTCGACGCCGTCGCCGCGCTCGAACAACGAGCGTCACACCCCGCCGCGAACGCGATTGTGACGGCGTTCGCCGGCAGAGATGGAGGCGACGACACGGAGGATCAGTCGGGCTCGGCAGACGACGCGGTCGGAACGGAAGGCGACAATCGGATACGGGAGTTCACGAACCACCGATCCGGTATCGAAGGCGTGATCGGCAACACGTCGTATCTCGTCGGGAACCTCGATCTGTTCGCGGAACAGGGGTGGACCGTCGACGACGATATCCGGTCGCGGGTCGCCGACGCTCAGGGATTCGGTCAGCTGCCGGTCGTGATCGGTCGTGACGGGGCAGCAGAGGGGCTGATAGTCGTCGGGGACGAGCCGCGGGACGGCTGGGACGACACCGTCTCTCGGCTCGGAGAACGAGGCACGGAGGTCGTCGTCCTGACCGGCGACGACGAGGAAGCGACGGACTTCTTCAAGCGACACGACGCCGTGACGCACGTCTTTGCGACGGTTCCGCCGGAGGGGAAGACGGCGACGATCCGGCGACTCAAATCTGACGGGCAGGTCGCGATGGTCGGTGACGGCACCAACGACGCACCGGCGCTCGCCGCCGCCGATCTTGGCATCTCGCTGGGCGGGGGGACGGCGTTGGCCGCCGACGCCGCCGACATTGCGATTGTCGATAACGACATCCGCTCCGTCGAAACCGCGTTCGACCTCGCGGGAGCGGCTCGCCGTCGTGTGAAACAGAACAACCTCCTCGCGTTCTCCTACAACGGTATTGCCCTCGCGGCGTTGGCCGTCGGGTTCTTCAATCCGCTGACGGCAGCGGCCGCGGTCATCGCTGGCGGTGGGTTGATCGCGGTAAACACTCGACGAAAACTCCTCGGGTAGCGAGGCTCGGCCGCCGACAGAACTCGGAGCCGAGTTGTACTACTGACATAGAAGGGTGGCTATCTATCATTCGAGCATCGTTGATCCGATCGGTACGGCCGTCACCAAAGATCCGAATCGCTTCTGTTTCTAAAGGACTATGCTTGTCTAGACACTACTACAACCATGGAGTTCGACTTCGTGCGCTCGGTGGTTCCGCTCGCCGTGATCGTCGCCGTCGCAACGGTCGCGCTAACCGCCGTGATGGCACCTTCGACCGTCTTCATGATGGTTCTCCCCTCGATGATCGCGTTCTCGGTGGTCGCGTACTTCTTCGGGATGAAACACGGCGAATTCCGCGCTAGTCCGTAGCGGCCCTGTCCGGCACCGCCCCCAAACTCACAGTGTCACTCCGTCTGAAGCGTCCTCATTCGGTTACCACCCCCGGTGGTCCATACTTCGTTTTCAACAAGTCTCGATGAACGATCAGCAGCCGGGGGTCGACGTGGCCGGGATGTTTATTCGGTAACTCCCGCACTGAGCTCAGACGCGTCCTGCCGGACGGGCGTCGGGGAGTCGATCGAATACACGAGCGTTCCGGTGAACAGTGCGATGCTCCCTAACAGGAATATCGAACTGAGCGGCGACGCCGAATCGACGAAGATCCAGTATATCGGCGCCGCGATCGTCGGGCCGGCCGCGATGACAGCGACTTGGGAGACGAGGGGGCCACAACACCCACACGTACACGCACCGACGACCGTCGCCGTCCCGGCCGTACTCTGTGTCGCTCCCGCCTGCTGATCGAGACGCCACGAGTGAGCGACGGCGGCCGCGTTCAACCCCACGAGGACGCCGAGGAGTCCGAGCACGATGACCACACCGGGAGAGATCGCAATGAAAAACGGAACGTCGGGGAGCAGGACCTCGAGAGTGGGCCATCGCACGATCTGATACAGTACGTTCAGGACCGCCACGGTCGTCTCTTGCGGAGCGCCCTCCTCACTAAAGAAGGATAGGTATCCAGTCGTCGCCATAAAGAAGAGGCTCACCATGGCTCCGACGCTGAATCCGAACCGACGCGCCACCGGATCCCGAAGGATCGTCGACAGTGCCGTGCCAACGTCGTTCCAGAGAATGTAGCCGACGAGTAGTGGTGTCGCGAGGACGATCCCGTACCCGATCGGGTTGGTGTAGCCGCTGAATCCGGGCAGCAGATACGGGTACAGTATCCAGCCGCCAAGCAGCATGCCGAGAGCCATATACCGAGGACGTGTCGTCCATCGCACGAGTCCGGTAATGAAACTCGCGACCACGACCAACAGGCCGGTTCCGATCGCGAGCGGCTGATACCACGACCGCGGGAACGGCATCGAGCCCGCCTGATACGTCGGATCCGGAGCTAGACCCTCGAAAAGGATTGCGCCGGTGATAGCAATACCGATACCGATCGCAATTCCGTACAGAGCGGTTCTCGGCGAAATCCGCTTGCTGCGCTTGAGGAAGACGAGAGCACCAACTCCGAGGGCACCGATACCAGCGATCGCCAACCCGTGCGACTGTGAGAGTGCCGACGACTCAGCACCACCGTGGGCCGAAACTGTCGGGACCAGCGAGAGGAGACTGATCCCGACAGCAACTAAGACGAGTAGCCGGATTGACCTTCGCCGAGGTTTCTGTCTATCGGCATCAGCGTTCTCGCTTCGGCCTTTCTGAGTCATTGCGAGGGGTTAGTGACTCACACACAATTATCTGTCTCTCTCGTTTCCCCTCGAGACGCACCTCGTGACCGGCCCGAGGGTCTGCATACGCGTGGAACCGTCCTGTAGAGTCCTTCGGGACGGTTCAAAAATGCGTATCAGATCGCGTCAGTTCGGTTCGTAGCCGGCGTACTCCATGAGCTGACTGAAGATGTCCGAGTCCATGACGGAGCGGTACACCACGCCGGTAAGCATGCCGCCGGGGTAGAACGACCCGTTCATCACGTGGTTGACCTTGTGGCAGTGCATGAGGTAGATCCCGGGGTCCGCGTCGGCCGTGAACTCGATCGTGTGCCGTTCCGCGGGGGCGATGTTCGTGACGTCGATGTCGTGTCTGGCGGCTTCCGGAACGACCCCGCCGTCCTTTTCGACGCGCTGGAAGCGATGGTTGTGGATGTGCATCGGGTGCGACATGTACCCGCCGTTGACGAGGTGAATGCGAACCTGATCGCCCTGATCGACGATGATCGGTGACCCCTGTTCGGGATGGAGCGTCCGGGGCGCGCTCTTCCCGTTGACGGTGAAGACATCCGGCGTCCGCGAGGTCGTATCGTACGTGAAGTTCCCCTCGCCGGCCCATGTCTTCGGGATCCGCGAGTCCCAGTCTTTGATCGTCATGAAGTACTCCCGGTCCGCCGGCTCGTAGCCTTCGGGATCGACTCGGAAGATTCCGTACATCCCCATGTCGATATGCCGGTGTGTTTGGAAGTGACAGTGGTACAGGTGCGTCCCCGGAACGTTCGCCGGAATTTCGTAGGTGTGCTTCTCGCCCGCTGGGACCTGTATTCCGGTCGATGTCGGGACGCCGTCGTTCTTCCACGTCTTGGTGACGCCGTGGAAGTGGATCGTGTGCGGTCGGCGTCCGTTCGTGTTGTCGAGCGTCACTTCCATGTCGTTCCCCTCGGTCGTCCTGAGGATCGGACCCGGGACGCTCGGGTCGTGGTCGTCGGCCTGCCAGGCCCAGACCCGCGGGAACTCGACCGGGCCGCCCATCGAATCGAGCGGGTGAACGGCGTGTCGCGCCGGCTGCGTCCCCATCGTCACTGACCCGCCCTGCTCGTCGACGTTGACGACCGTCGGAGGGCTGGTGTAGGGTAGATCCGACGAAGATGTCTGTGCCTCGTTCGGGGAGTTCGTGGCCGCCGTCGGCGCGTTAATCGTCTTCGATGAACAACCTGCCAACGCCGAAAGGCCTGTCGCGCCGGTCGCGGTGAGGAATTCTCGTCGAGACAGTCCGGTTCCAGGAGCACCGAAGGATCGAGTCATAGTACAGTTGGAACACTCTGTTGTACGGCTAAAGAAGGACCGCGAAATCCCTGTACCTGAGAAAGCGAGCAAACATGTTCGGTATTAGCCGAACAGGTCTTACAAGCAGACCGGTATTTTCCGCCACGAAAATCGGCATTCGGAGTAAACGGTCTGGGGAACAGTTACATTCCGCCCGTGGCGGTCAGATATGCGCTTGCGAACTGTATCGCATTGTACGCACCGTGTATCACGGCTGGAACCGCGAGGTTGTCCGTGTACTCGTACGCTGCTCCGAGTACGAGGGCCAGAAGGAACGCGATACCGATGTACACCAGTTTGCCTTCTCCTGACAACGAAAAGAGATGGATCGACGCGAAGAGGGCGCTTGCGAGGACGATTGCACGGGCCGGATGGAGAGTTTCACGGAGAGTCCCTTGTACGAGTCCTCGGAAGAGTAGTTCTTCCCCTGGGCCGACCAACAGGAATTGGAGCGGAATAAGTAGGAGGAATACGCTGGGGTTCTGTTGCCCGACCTCGACGATTTGGTTTTGGGCTGTGCTCAGACCGAGGGCCGCGATCACGGAGGACGCAGCAAAGAGCAACCCCAGGATTACGATACTCCCCCCGACGATAACCGCCCCGTCACGTTTGTCAGGCAGACGGACTGGCACGAATCCGAACCCGAGGTCACGGCCTTTGAGATAGAGGACGGTGATGCCCCCGAACGTCACCCCTTGAAGGAAGAGTGTACTCACAACCAGCCTGAGTGCTGGACGTGACGCGAGGTCGACTCCGAACAGCCTGACGACTGTCACGACGGCCAGAACTATGACTGTCCCCGCGACGTACGATCCATACGTGAGACTGATCGCCGAGGCGACGGATCGGAAACGAGATATCGATGACATTATTCAGATGTTATCGTAGGGTTCTATCCCACAAGTCGGCTTTGGTTGGTCGATTTCGATGCGGTCCGTCCCCATACGTCTCATAGTTGTGATTTGTTACGACTGACCTGGTGGGTACGCCCGTGCTGGTCGGTCCTCTCAACGAGGAACGAGTATAGCTCCCGGTCTTCTTTCGCGTCTCTCGACCGACGCGAAGCACTACATGGTTCTCGCCAGTTTCGTCTGGTATCTCGAACATTCGACTGAATGCGGTCGTAGCCATCATTAGTGGGTGTGATTCGTGGTATCGATCTGGTCGTTCCGCTCGCCGAACTCGACGGTTGCGTGGTCGATGCCCTGGTCCGTGAGATGGTCGTGGACCCGCGACCGGACCGTCTGTTGCTCCTCGATCGTGGTCGCCGTATCGGTGAGGCGGACGGTCGCGACGGTGAGTTGACTACAGACCTGCCAGACGTGGAGGTCCTCGACCCCGTCGACGCCGTCGAGTGTCGTCAATTCATCTCGGAGGTCCGCTGGCGACACGGGGCTCCGCTCCAGCAGGATAGCTGTGCTTTCTCGAAGGACGTTCTCGGCCGACGCGAGTACTAGCAGTCCGATGAGTACGGCAGCCACAGGATCCGCGATAGGGAGATCGAAGACGGCGACAGCGACCGTGGACACGATCACAGCGATGGAACCACCGGCGTCACCGAGCAGGTGATAGAACGCCCCGCGCTCGTTGAGGCTCATCTCTCCGCCCTGTAACACGTACACCGAGCCGATGTTCACCAGCAAGCCGCCTGTGGCGATGATCAGCGTTAACTCCGGGTCGATCGCCACCGGCTCGAGGAACCGCTGGTAGGATTCCCAGAGGATGTATCCGACCATCGGAAGGAGCAAGACGCCGTTCAGGAAGGCCGCAACCGGCTCCAGTCGGTGGAGACCGTACGACCACGCCTCGCCGCCCTCGAACCGCTCGGCGGTGTAGCTTGCGCCGTACGCCACCGCGTACGCGAGCATATCGAACAACATGTGAATCGCGTCGCTGATGAGCGCCACCGAACCGAACAACAGTCCGCCAGCAAGCTCTACGACGAACCCCACAAAGTTGACGACGGCGACGAGTGCCAGTCGGCGCGTACTATTACTCGTGTCAGACGGAGGATCGCGCTCTGACGACTCTCCGTGTGTATGCTCGTGTACGGTCATCACTCTACGTTTGCGCTGCTGTTTCGACTCGGAAGCCACTGTACTTTCGCGGACGGATCTCCTCGACCGATCTCCACCTGTCGACACCGAGCCCTGTGCCGGACACGCGAAGGATCTGGGGTTTCAAACTACCCATCCGAAGCGGTGGTTTCGTCGTCTGCTGTCGGCGTGATTCGAGAGAGACGCATCGCATTGCCAGTGACCCCGAGCGTCATCCCGGCGTCACCGATGAGGACGGCCGCCCAAATCGGAACCAAGCCGAACGGGACGCCCAGTGCGAGCAGGCCCTTGGCACCGAGACTCGTCCAGATGTTCTGCCGAATCACGCTGTTCGCGTCGTGAGAGAGGTCGTAGAGGTACGGCAGCTTCGATAGGTCGTCGCTCATGAGCGCGATATCCGCTGTTTCGAGCGCGGTATCCGTTCCGGCCGCGCCCATTGCGACGCCCACAGTCGCCGTTGCGAGTGCCGGCGCGTCGTTGACGCCGTCGCCGATCATCGCGACTCCGTCGTACTTCTCGTCGAGTTCCGTGATCGCCTCGACCTTCTCATCAGGCAGGAGTTCCGCCCGGAACTCGTCGATGCCGACCTCGGTCGCAATCGCACGGGCGGTCCGTTCGTTGTCCCCCGTGAGCATGACGATGTGTTCGACACCGAGGTCGTGGAGTCGCTGGATCGCCTGCTTCGCTCCGGGCCGGATCTCATCAGCCACGGCGATGACGCCCTCGAGTTCGTCTTCGGTACCAACGAGCACGACGGTCTTTCCCTGTGACTGGAGCTCGGGAACCGTCTCCTCAAGCAGGTCGAGACAGTCGTTGCGCTCGCATATCCGACGGCTCCTCGTCGTCACGACACCGCCGTCAGTCGTCGCATGGACGTGCTCGAGGTCGAATCCGAGTTCCTCGAAGAGACCAGGCTTGCCTGCGTAATGTTTCTCGCCGTCGAGATCAGCCTCGACCCCCTTGCCGGTGATACTCTCGAAATCGTCGACCGAAGGGGCATCGACGTCGCTCTCCTCGGCAAATTCGACGATTGCGTCGCCGATAGGATGTTCCGACCGCGACTCCAGCCCGCTGGCACACCGGAGGACGTCTCCCTCGCTGTTGCCGTTGAGCGGGACGATGTCCGTGACCGTGAGTTCGCCCTTCGTGATCGTCCCTGTCTTGTCCATCGCGATCGCTTCGACCGCGCCCATCGCTTCGAGGTGGTTGCCGCCCTTGATGAGAACGCCGTTCTTCGCGGCGCTCGTGATCCCCGAGACGACCGAGACGGGCGTCGAAATGACGAACGCGCACGGACACGCCAGCACGAGCAGCGTGAGTCCGTAGACGATGAACGTCGGCCACGACACGCTGAACAGGAGCGGCGGAATAACCGCTACCACGATCGCGAAGCCGACGACGACCGGCGTGTAGTACGAGGAGAACCGCTCGACGAACTGCTCGCGTTCCGTCTTGTTCGATTGCGCGTCCTCGACCATCTGGACGATGCGGGAGAGCGTGTTATCGCCCGCTTCGGAGGTGACCTCGACTTCGAGATACCCCTGCTCGTTGATCGTCCCCGCGTACACCTCATCCCCCGGCGTCTTGTCGACGGGCACGCTCTCACCGGTAATGGGGGCCTGATTGACGGCACTCTCTCCGTCGATCACGTTCCCATCCATCGGAATTTTTTCTCCCGGACGCACGACGACGATGTCGCCGACCGCCACGTTATCAACGGGAAGCGTCACCTCCTCGCCGTCCCGTTTCACCGTCGCTTCGTCCGGAGACAGATCCATTAATTCTCTGAGGGAGTTGCGCGCGCGATCCATCGAATACTGTTCGAGGAGTTCGGCGATACTGAACAGGAACGCGAGCGTGGCGGCCTCGAAGTAGAGCGATTCGCCGAAGACGAGGCTCGCGACGATGGCACCGCTGATGGCAATGCTCATCAGCAGGTCGATGTCGAGGTTCCGATTGAGCGCGGAGTAGTAGCCGTTACGGAAGATGACCTGCCCGGCGGTTCCGACGGCCACGAGGAAGAAGAGATCCGCGATGAGCAGCTCGCGACCGACGACCTCGGCTACGAGAGCGTTCTGGCCGGTAAGGAAGAACTCGAAGAAGAGCCCAAGCGCGACGAACCCACCGCTGACCCACGTTTTGAGCGCGCGAGAGCTTGTCCAAATGCTCTCACGATCTCCGGCCGCGTTTTGACGTTCCGATCCGTCGCCTGCTGTGTCTGTGACCTCATACCCAGCGCTTTCGATCGCGTCGATGACATCCGCTTCCCCGCCTCTCGACGAATCGTACGTGACAACGACGGTTCTGGTCGTCGGCTGTGTCTCGTACGTTGTCACTCTGTCGACCCTGTCGAGGGCGTTTTCGATCTTGCCCGCGCACGATGCGCAATCCATCTCCGGGACGGTGAATTTCGAGGTCAGTTCGCCAGCGTTCTCCACCGCGTATCCCGCTTTCTCAACGCGTTCAGTTATCGCGGTGGCGCTCGTTTGCTCGCGATCGTAGGAGACTGTCAGCGTCCCCGTCGTCACCTGCGGATCGACGCTGTCGATGCCGTCCAGCTTTCCGACGCTGCTCTCGACCTTTCCGGCACAGGATGGACAGTCCATCTCCGGGACCGATAACTGCGCAACGTCCTCACTATCTACCGATGAAACAACATCTTCGTCATCTTGTCCGGTGTGATGACCGTGTTCGTGATCTCCATGATCGTGGTCGTGCGTATGACCATCCTCGTGGGTCTGACCCCGTGGTTCACCAGTTTCGTCGTGGGATCTTTCGTCAGGTTGGGTCATTACACGCCGCTAACGACTACAAACTTATTAAATTAGCTGCCATTTAGCCCCCCTAATATAATAATCTCTAACAAAAAATAAAATTGAATTATTAATTTATGCGTTAATCCGTTCCTTTTCGGGTTTTAGTTCGGTCTGCTCGGTCGAATCCGATGACGATACGGGAATTCCGATCTCTCGACAGCGCTCCTGAGTCGAGTACAGCGTGAACCGACAACGACGCCTTCTGTGGATTCAACAGAGCAAAAAAGTCACAATGTCATCTGTATCTCCGGCATATCAACGAAGGCTGTCTCGTATCCCTCATGGCGAGCCGTTTGTGGGGGCGAATCGACTGTGATCGTCAGCTCATCTCCCGTCTGTACGTCCGAAACTGTTGTCCCGTAGTGATAGCGGAGCTCTGGATTGATGGTTGACTGTAGAATTCCGTCGAATACTGACGCACCATCGCGCTGTAATATTACAGATAATGACATCATCGGCAGCATCGTCCGATTGTACGGCGTGCGCGGAGACACAGCGAGGTACTTCTGTTCCCCGTCACCACCGAAACGCGACGCGTCTTCGAGGACCGTAACCACGAACCTCGCGTCTCCGGTCGTTTCCGAGCCACGCACGTCACCGGGGAGTGCGTCCGGCGTCGGCACCTGCGAGTCCGGTATCATCTCCATGTCCATTAGATCGACAGCACCCCTCGTGCCTTCCTTGTCGTCGGAGATGTCTGTGTACGAGATCTCATCGAGCGTCGATTCGCTGAACTCGAATTCGAACTCGAACGAGGCGTTCCCCTGGTTCTCGGCCAGCGATCCGGTCCGCCGCGTCGACGGCCCGCCGATACTGACCTCGACAGTGTATGTGCCGTCGCCCTGAAGTTGGGCGTTATCGCCGAAGTGAAAGCCCATCGGCTGAGAGAGCATCGGCCACGGCGCGAATTGATCAATCGATTCCCCATTCTGTGTGATCGTGAGCTGCGGATTGATATCGGGCGGAATGATCCCTGTCTGTGCGTCCCAGACGACCGGCATTATATGAACGGAATCCGCCGACTGGATGTCAACCTTCGTGGTCCCGTTTGGCTTCATCAGCCAGAAGCGATGCGGATACGAGTACGTGAGCGCACACTTGTACCCATCCTGCTGTTTCATTCCAGCCATTTTCATTCCCTCGTAGTGGGTGGGATGGTAGACTGTATCCGGCCGATTCCCGGCCATTGGTGGGGCAGAAGCAGAAGGTGTCTCGAACACGCTGGCACACCCAGCGAGGCCGACGATCGAAGTGCTCCCGGCGACCCGGAGCACATCACGACGACGCATACGTCACCTCCTCCCCGTTGCTGCCGGTTGGGTATACAGGCGGAAGCGCGCGCAAACCCCGCGGGGGCACGAGGTAATTGCCGCGACGCTCCGTCCGGATATACTGGAGGATACCGTTGTTGTTTCGCTGCCCGACGGCCGACTTCTCGGAAATATCGGTTCCGTTCATCGCCTCTTTCGTGTCGACGAAGTCGCTGATCCGCCGTTGGAGCGAGAGGAAATGTACGCCCGCTCGTCCTCCGTCAGTCGAATCAAAGTCACGACGAAGCAGCAGCGGCGAGCCGTCATCGTCGCGAACACGGGCGTTCTTCTGCGCGTGACCGACGACACCCATCTCGCGGGCGGTTTTATTGGTCGGCTCACACTCATCGACTCCGTTGCTGTCGCCGAGGTTGTCTCCGGCACCCTTGACGACATCGTTCTCGGCGTGATATGGGCAGAACATCTTCGCCTCGCGCTGCCAGCGGTCGTCCTGATTGTACCACTGGTTGAGGTTGAGCCGGAGCTTGGAGATATGCTGAGTCGTGCCACCGGCGAACGGCCCCGACTGGATCGTCACACGATCTTCACTGGCCTGGTTCTTTGTGAACCCTGATTTGAACCCCATAAACAGAGGTGCGTCCTCCGGAACTTTGTCGGCTGGAACACCCTCAGCGTCACCTACATTCTCCGCCGGTAACCCGTTCCCGATAAAGCCCGTCCGCCGGTCGGCGAGTGAGAAGACATCGGTCAATGTAGCCTTAGGCTGATCGACATCGTTGAGGGTCGGTTTGCTCCCTTTGAGAGCTTCTTCGGCACCGATCACCGCCTGCGCCGTGTTACTCGCGAGATGGACGACCGCATCCGGTGTATCTAATTCGGGCTCCTCGAACGGAGCAAGTGCTTCCGGATCGGAGAGGTCAACGCCATCAGGAAGTGATTCGTCGAACCGGTCGAAGTATGCCGGAGAATAACTCACCGTGAACAATAATCCGTCTCCGCTTCGCTCGTAGGCGTGTTCAATGCCACGGAGAGCTGTTTCAACCCGATCGCGGTGGTCTTCGTTCGGTTGTCCGTCTCCTCGGTAATTCAGATAGAGAAGCACCCGATGGCTCGGGGCGATGACGTTTCCGTGGTCGTCTCGTGAGAGGACCTCATTCCAAGCGTGTTGACGCTGTGGATACGATGAGAGATCATCCGGGGCCGTCGGGATATCGACTTCTTCACGGCCTAAACAGGCACTAAATCCTGCTACTCCGCCGATAGCGACGGCCGACTTGAGAAATTCTCTTCGGGGGATTCCCCTCTCGTCAGTCATCACTCGACAGTTGGGAAGTCACGCTCAAGCCCGTTCTGGTATGATTCTCGAACCCGTCTTCAACGGTTTTACAACGGAATCTATGTTCGGCAATTGAACCAGAATTAGTAATAGAGAGCGTAGTAAAGGGTTGATCGACCTACGATGTTTGACGCAGTCCTCCGTGTTGATCTTCTTCTCTTTTTGACTATTGGTGTGCTTGGTGGGGCACACTGTATCGGTATGTGTGGGCCGCTGGTGACCATGTATGCCGAGCGGATGGCTCCCCGTGGAGACGCCGGGACGGTGAGGTCAGGTACCCCGGGTCAACGTGGACATCTTACCACATATGAGGTTCGTCAACACGCTCTATTTAATTTGGGGCGGACGGTCAGCTACGCGCTCATCGGTGGGGTGTTCGGCGCGCTTGGTGGTTTCGTGTTTATTTCAGCGGACCAAATAACCGCAATCGCCGATTCCGTCCGGGGCGGCGTCGGTATTTTGATCGGGATATTCATCATCGTATCCGGTGTGAAATATCTTCTCGGAGGTGCTGCTGGTCTCGGAATTCCTGGAGTACAGAGAGTAACCAATTGGATCGCTGTTCGCGTTGACCGATACGTAAATACTCCTGGAATCGTTGGCCTCGGTGCGCTTCATGGGTTGCTCCCCTGTCCGATACTGTATCCCGCGTACCTGTTCGCATTCGCGACGGGATCTGCTGTATCCGGTTTTCTCGCGTTAGCGACGCTTGGTATTGGGACGATACCAGCCGTTTTCGCTTATGGAACGCTTATTGAGTCCGTCGATGCCATTCATCGCCGACGACTCCATCGTCTCCTCGGTATCGCCTTCATTCTGCTGGGATACGTTTTGTTGGGACATGGATTGATGACAATCGGCATCACTGTTCCAACGCCGATGCTTCCACGATATCAACCGCTGGGGTGACCATGGCTTAATTATAGTAGACATTAGAACTATCCGCACGGAGTGCTGTACAGTATCTAATGGATCATCTCGACGAGATCTCCGTCGAAGAACTCTAAGACGCGCTTGACAACGTCGACGGAAACAAGCCGACGCAACGTTGTTAGCTGCGATCGCGTACAAAAACGGCGTCACACAGACTGAACTTGCCGAGTGGCACGACACCGGCCGACGAACGATCTACAGCTGGCTCAACCGACTCGATACTGACGAGCCACTTGAACAGGCTGTAACTGATGCTCATCGATCTGGTCGAAAGCGAAAATTATCAGAAAAACAGCAGCAAGAATTCGGACACACTGTCCACGCATCACCCAAAGAGATCGGTTTTGACGCGCCGGCGTGGACGCCGGTGCTTGTCAAAGAATTTCTCGAAGAAACGTACGGCGTCGAGTATTCACTTCCGAGTTGTCGGCGGTTGTTGAAAGAGGCAGGATTGAACTATCAAAAGCCACGCCGTTCAGCCACTGAATCCGACGAAGACGATCAAGAAGCGTTTCACGACGAGATCAAAAAAAGCGGCGAGAGATAGACGCCACAGTAGTCTGTATCGATCAAACCAAGAAATCCGTCCAAGTCGAGCCGCGTGCCGCGTGGTTTCCGCGCGGCACGCGGCCTTCTGTCGAATTATCCGGTCAACGGAAGTGGACGTGCTTGCTCGGCGCGATCACCGAGGACGGCGATCGCTTTTTCTCACGGCTTCCCGAGTACGTCACCGCCGATCACGCAAAACATTTCATTTTAGCACTATGCGACGAATTTGAAGAGGATCTGATCGTCGTGCTCGATAGCGCACCGTATTTTCAGACATCGGCTGTCACGGACCTCGCGGCCCGTGACGACCTCGCCTTTGTGACGCTCCCATCATATTCGCCGGAGTTGAACCCTGTCGAGGAATGTTGGAGACAGCCCCAAGCAGCTCTCAGCAACCGGTTCTTCGACTCACTCAACGAACTTACAACAGCGATCGATACCGCTCTTGACCAAATTTCTATCCCAACTGTGTTCGTAGGCTTCCTAATTAATGTCTCAAAAGACGGTCAACATCTTTTCAGCAACTTTCCCTCAGTGTACGCACTTCACCTGCTGCTAATGGGATGAATTCTCCCGATGGCTTTTCGTGAAACTCGACTGAATCGGGATCCTTCACGATGGTCCCCAAATATTAAATTAGACAAATCTAAATGGTAGTTATATGTCTCCGAGTCCAGTTGTCGAGGATACCCTCAAAACGATCTACCATCTCCAGCAGGAGGAGGATCCACCGGTTGCGACATCCGCTATCGCCGACCGTCTCGACAAGGCACAGGCGACGGTCACGAGTACGCTCGACCGACTTGAAGCGCAGGGACTGATCGCACGCGAACCGTACCAAGGAAGCGAACTCACTGACGACGGCGAAACCGTTGCAGTCGAAGTACTCCGGCATCACCGGCTCCTCGAAACCTATCTGGCCGACCACCTCGATTACCCTTGGGAGCAGGTCCACGAAGAAGCCGACAGACTCGAACACCACATCAGCGAGGAATTCGAACGCCGGCTCGCCGAGACGCTTGAGAATCCTCGGCGAGACCCCCACGGCGATCCAATTCCAGGTGAAGATCTAGAGCCACCGAATCAGGACCCGATGACACCCCTGTCAGCCTGTGAGGTCGGCGATCGAGTGACCATCACTCGCGTCAGTGATCGCGACGAGGATGATCTTGCGTACTTGGCCGACGTCGGGATCACGCCAGGAACGGCGGTCCGTATTGTCGATGTCGCCCCGTTCGGCATGATTACTCTGGATGTCGACGACACTGAGCAAGCCATTCCCGAAGGGGTTGCGACGTCAATCAGCGTGACCCATCTGAACGACGCCGACGACCCGGCGGGCGTTGAGCACCGGGGTGACGCATGACGCCGTTTCTGGAGATCGTCGTAATCGCGGCCATCGCGCAGCTCACCGTCCTGCCGGGCGAGAAGGTCCAGTTCATCATCGCCGGGCTCTCGACCCGGTTCAAGCCACTGCTGGTCGTCGCGGCGGCCGGGACGGCGTTCGCGGGCTGGACCGTCCTCGAGATCCTGTTCGGTCAGGCGCTCCAGCAGGCGCTCCCGGGCGTCGTCCTCGACGGGATTACGGCGGCGCTCTTCCTGCTGTTCGCGGTGTTACTCGTCCGGTCAGCCCCTGGAGGGCACAACGTCCCAGTCGAGAGCGCCACACAGACGGACGGTGGCGTCGTCGGGACACGGATCACGGACATCAACCCGGAGTTCGAAGCGTTCGGCCACACGATCGGCGGGCAGCTGGGCGAGTTCCTCACCATCTTCGCGATGATGGCAGCCGGGGAGTTCGGCGACAAGACACAACTCGTCACCATCGGGCTGGCGGCACAGTACGGGGCTAGTGCTGCCATCTGGGCAGGCGAAATGTTGGTCATTATTCCGGTAAGCCTTGCGAATGCATACTTCTTCCACACGTTCTCACACCGGTTCGACGTCCGGAAGGCCCACTACGCCGGGGCGGCCCTGTTTGCGTTCTTCGGGATGGACACGGTTTTAGGGATAGCAACCGGCCCGGAAGCGGTGTTCGGTCACAACAGCCTCTGGGAGGCAATCGTCAGCGCCGCTTCGGATATCCTCCTCGCGGTCGTGTAACCACTTTGATGTAAAGATATTTTGATTAAACCAACTTGTCTTCGAAGAAGAAAATTTATCTCATCCGACCGAATATCCAGCGTCAGTCAATCGATCAATGAACAGATTAGCGTCGAACAGCTGGCGATATGACACGCTCAATCTTGGAGATCTGTCTACAGTAACTTCGTTATCTTACTCGAACTGTCCCGACCATCCCCGAACTCTCGTGTGGGATACAAAAGTACCCGTACGTTCCAGGTTCCTCGAACGTGTGCTCGTAGTTCTCGCCCGGAGCGATGAGCCCCTCGGTGATCCGATTCCTCGCAGCACGCTCTGATTCGAAGCCACCACTTGCGAAGTACGCGGCCTCGTCTGGAACCTCCTCTTCATACGCTGTGACCGTGTGATCGATGTCACTCTCGTTCGTCCACGTTACCGTCTCTCCTGTTTCTACCGTTGCAGTCTTCGGCTCGAACGTGAGGTCGCCGGGCATCGTGACGGTCTGGGCCGACGATGACTGTCCACCTAGACACCCGGCGGTGGTTAGAGTCGCTAGGGTCGCGGTGCTGAGTCGCAATATCGATCGTCGATTGTAGAACTTCGAGACCATTGTAACGAAAACGAGTGTTATCCTATTAGAGGACAACGAAGAGATCGGTCACGTACATGATGGCGAGGCCGAACAGGAACGCGAGCAGGTTCGTCGCGCTCGCCACGCGACCGCCGGCATCGCGAACCATTCGCGCGATCTCCCAGTCGACCTGCAGGATTGCGCCAACCCCGATCGCGAGGAAGAAGGCCCCGATCGTCGGCGAGTATGCAAGACTACCGATCCAGCCCCCGAGGATGACGGGTGCGCCGGCGATCACCCCGAGTGCGGCGAAGTGCTTGAGCGACGGGCGTTCCCCGCGGGCGACCGGCGCGACGACAGCCGGACCTTCCGTCACGTTGTGGAGCATGAACCCGATCACGAGGAATGCACCGAGCGAGACGCGCCCGAGTGCGAACGAACTCCCGATAGCAAGTCCTTCCGCGAGGTTGTGCAAGCCGATTCCTATCGCGACCAGATAGGCGATCCAGAGACCGCTACTCGCCCGACTATCACCAGCGGCGACACGGCCCTCACGCCACGCACTGATCGCCTGGACGAGTAATAGTGCGCCGAATATCCCGAAGACGACCAAGAGGTTGCCCTCGTATGCGCCTGGAATCCTCTCGGCGAGCTCGAACGCCTCAAACCCGGCGTCGAACGCCAAGAAGCCCAGTACGCCGGCCGCAAACAGGAGCACGGCGTGCAGCCACCGATCGCTCATCGTCTTGATGTAGGGGAACCACAGCATCCCTAAGGCGACTGGGATCACGCCCACGAACAGCCCGATGACTGCAAGCGTCCCGAGCAGCCCGAGGCTAAACCCGGGTGATTGACTCGGCGCGACGATCGTATTATGGAACGTTGCTCCATCAGATAGTACGAGGGTGACTCCGAGGTCCCACCCCGGATTCCAGTGATACGGAATCACGATCTGTGCGCTTTCCATCGGGGCGAGCGTTTGGTCACCACCAGCTCCTTCGACTCGGAAATCCCAGTACGCCTCGTCGACGAGAACCTGTGATATCGTCACAGATTCGGGCCCGTTGTTCGTCACGTGCAAGACGACCGTTTCGTCGCTCGGAAGGGTCGTATGTGTGATCGTCACGTCGGGAAGCGGTGTGCCGCTCTGAACTCCGGCGAGCGGGGACGTGAACGCGAACACGCCCAAAACGAGTACGAGCAACACAATCGGGAGTAACGCGCTGACCCATCGCGGAAGCCCGAGCGGTTGTGTGATCTCTTCGTCAGCCGTTACACCACCGTCCGTCGTCGTGTCTTGTGTCTTATCCGCCATATTAGACCACCTCGAAGAAGCTCATCCAGCCGAGTTCGGCGAACTCCGACTGATGCGCGTGGAACATGTACAGCCCGGGCTCGTGGTCCGAGTAGTCGATCTCGATGATTCCGCGCTGGGCTTGACACTGCATGATCGTGTCCACGGTCTTATTCGTCGGCGTCAGCGTCGTCCCGTGGTCGTAGTAGTCGAAGAACTGCGAATGCGTGTGGAACGAGTTGATGAGGTCGAACTCCGTTGCATTGGAGAGGTATACGCGCTGGCGTTGGTCCTTGTCGATCTGGATGGGACGTTTCGTCTCGCCCGCCGTCCAGTTGCCCTCACCGTCGGTGTCACCAACTCCATATCCGAACGCCCGCGTGTTCGCCGCATAGACCTCGTTACCGCCATCGAAGTTGGTATCGAACGAGTTCATCACCATCACCATCTCGTTGACGGCGTCGTTTTCGGCGTACTCGTGATTCCGGCTCTTCGCCTCTTCGACGAGCTGCTCTCGGAAGTCGTCGGTAATCGGGCCCGGGTAATTGACGTACTCGCGTGGATTCTCCCTGACGCGTTCGGGGTCCGGATCGACGATGATCGTGCCATAGAGTCCGCGGTGGATGTGCTCTTTCAGCGGGAGCGAGTGGCAGTGATAGAAGTGCGTGCCGGCGGGTTGGGCGATCCACTCGTACGTGAATGACTCACCCGTATCGAGAACGCCAGGCCCGTTTTGTGGAATCCCGTCCATTCGCGGGTTGAGGTTCTTCAGGTGTGGATGGATCGTGTGCGCGTGTCGTCCCAGGTTCGTGAACTTCACGCGGATGAGGTCGCCCTCGACGGCACGGATCGTCGGGCCCGGTACCTGGCCGTTGTACGCCCACGCCGAGAACTCGACGCCCGGCGCAATCGTGATCGTCGTGTCGACGGCAGTGAACTCGAATTCCCGTACGGTTTGGCCATCCTCCTCGTAGACCTGTTGGGGAACGTTATCCTGTCCGCTCTCTCCGGTATTGAACGCAGTGAGGAATTCGTGGGGGTCGAAATCCAAATCCCGGTATTCGCCCACTGCACCGAAGTTACCGTGTTCACCCTCATCGTCGTGATCGGACGAGGCAGCTGCTCGGGAGCTCCCGAGTCCGACTGCTGCACTGCCTGCAACACCGAGCCCGCCGAGGACCGTGCGGCGACTGACACTCGTTTCACCAGTGAGTGATTCGACCAGTCGCTCTTCAAGTCGTTTTGTGACGTCTGCTGCGCTACTGTAATCTATCGATGGCATGATTTCCTCCGCTGGTCAGGCCTTCGCATACCCATACACACCCATTGTCCCACCCAATACATAAATTAGACGTATCTAAACTTAGATTGTGTCTAAACTAATAGCCTCACTACTGGAGACTCATCAGTTTAGTTTGAAGACCCAGCGAGCGTTTGAGCGGTTATGGATCGGGCCACTTCCTCTGGGAGTGCAACTCGTTCGTTGGTGCCATCGGGAACAAGCGTCACCATCCCAAATGAGGTGGTCTCAACAATTTCGACTACAGTTGTTGGGGTAATCTCGTGTTCAGAAAGGTACCGGAGTAGATCTGGGTCATTGTCTGGCACCCGTTCGATTCGAACCTTGTCGCCGACCTGCTGATCAGCGAGTGTTTCACCGGATTGTAACGGTGAAACGTCCAGATCCGCTGTGGGAATCGGGTCGCCATGCGGGTCAACTGCCGGATTCCCTAACTGCTCTGCAATTCTATCAGCGAATTGACTACTTATATGGTGTTCGAGGCGATCTGCTTCGTCGTGTACCTCAGCCCAATCGTACTCGAGACGCTCCGTCAGGTATCGTTCTAAGAGCCGATGATGGCGAATGATTTCGAGCGCGACCGGGATTCCAGTGTCTGTGAGTACAACGCCCTTGTAGGGTTCGTAATGGACAAAATCGCGCTCGGCCAATTTTTTCACCATACTGGTGACTGACGGTTGTTCTACGTCCATATGCTCAGCGAGCGTCGAGGTCCGCACCCGTTCATCCGTTTCGTCCTGGAGGTAATAGATCGCTTTGAGATAGTCCTCCATGATGGCGCTCAGCATTAGAGTGAAATTAGACGGGACTAAATTTATAATTTGTTACAAGGGGTTCCTGATGTTGCCAGCTGTGGGCGTAAGTCTGAGATGAGTCCGGTTATCGTCACGGTCAACACCCGCGTAATGATTTTCCGTATCTTCTTGTTGTGAGACTCACTGACGCTCAGAATGGCAAACCGAGAATTCGAACCTTTATAGCATAGACGAGAGAAGTCCGCGATGGAATGTCTGACCTCATCGTCAAAGCAGCCGTGAAGGACGCACTCTCTGACCAGAACGTCTCGGCAGATTTCTACGACGCCCTCAACGAAGAGGTCGCCGAACTGCTCGACGACGCCGCAAAGCGTGCTGAGGCCAACGACCGGAAGACGGTCCAGCCCCGCGACCTCTAATTCGGAAGGTACCACACCGACGCTCGAAGTCACTCCCCGTTTTAAGAGGGTTGTGACTGGAAGGTACTCCTATGAGTGTCACAGCCGAATCAATTCAAGTCGAGAATGTGGTCGCGTCGTCCGATATCGGTCAAGAACTCGATCTGGAAACGCTTTCTGAGGATTTAGGAGCCACCGACTACGATCCTGATAACTTCCCTGGACTCGTGTATCGGATGCATGATCCTAAAGCCGCAGCGCTCATTTTCCGCTCGGGGAAAGTCGTCTGTACGGGTGCAAAAAGCGTCGACGATGTGACGACTGCGTTGGAATACGTCTTCGACGAGCTCCGTGAATTGGGTGTCGATGTCGCTACCTCTCCAGATATCGAAATCCAGAATATTGTCTCAAGTGGGGACCTCGACCACACACTCAATTTGAATGCGATTGCGATCGGCCTAGGTCTCGAACACATCGAATACGAACCAGAGCAGTTCCCGGGGCTCGTCTACCGGCTTGACGACCCGGACGTCGTCGCACTCCTCTTCGGGAGTGGCAAGCTCGTCATCACGGGCGGAAAACAGCTTGACGATGCTGAACAAGCGCTTACAGTGATCGAAAACCGGCTCACTGACCTCGGGTTACTGGAGTAATTCAACGACACAGAACAGTTGGCAGGGTATACTGGCACTGGTGAGTACATTTTTGAATCTGCTCTCCCCGTGTTAAGTTAGTGCGATGGCTGATGCCGAACGGGAGGTAGATGATGTCCTGTCCGGGAATGTTCTTTCAGTCCAAGAGCTGAACGACCGAATTGCATCGGTCGTCCAGGACACGCCTGCCCTCAACGGCGTCCGCTGTATTGGCGAGGTCACGGATCTCCATCAGAACAGTACCGCCCTCTATTTCACCCTGACTGACGGCGACGCCGAGCTTCCCTGTATGCTCTGGGCGAACCGCTATCAGAAGATGGACGCTGACCTCGAGGACGGGACCGAGGTCATCCTCGAAGGCGATATCGACTACTGGACAGAGGGCGGGAAAATCGACCTCAAGCCGTGGGAGGTGATCGTCGTCGGCGACGGCGATCAAGCAGCTGCCGTCGAGCGACTACGAAGCGAACTCGAAGAGCGTGGCTGGTTCGACGACGAGCAGAAACAGCGCCCGCCGGCGTTCCCAGAGCGGGTTGGGGTCGTAACCTCCCTCCGTGGCGATGCCCGCTATGACATCCAGAACGCGATCCACGAACAGGACCCTACCGTCGACATCCTGGTGAAGGACGCCACCGTCCAAGGGTCGGAGGCGCCCACATCCATCGCGAACGGCATCCACCATCTGGACCGCTCCGAGGAGGTCGACTCGATCATCGTCGGCCGTGGCGGTGGGAGTGATTCGAACCTCCAGGCGTTCAACACCGAGCGGGTCGCGGAGGCGATTTTCACCGCCAATACCCCGGTGGTCACCGCGATTGGGCATACTGACGACCGGTTAATCGCAGATCAGGTCGCGGATGTAACGACGATCACGCCGACGGCCGCTGGCGAGTATATCGTGAATTCCCGCGAGGAGTTCTTCGCGGGCGAAGTCAAGCCGCTGGCACAGCAACTCGACGCCGCGTACGAAACCTTCCAGCAAGAGCATGAACATGAACGGGAACTTGCCGAAGCAGTCGACGAGGCGGCCGCATCCGAGGGGCTCCCGCCGGTCTACTACAAGGCCGCAATCGCTGTACTGTTGTTGCTGTTGTTGGCCATCACTGGGCTTTGGTTGGGGGTGATCTAAGCGTGGCAAACGACCAAGATATCCACGATCGGCTGGCCCGTGTCGAAGAAATTATTGAGCAGCTCGATGCGGACGAGTGTGACCTCGATGAAGGGACAAGGCTCCACGAGGAAGGTCAGAAACTCTTGGCCGAGGTGCGAGAAATCCTCGACAACGGGCGTGGAGAGGTCGTGGAACTCGAGTAGAGTACCATCCTAATCTTAACCAACAGCCAGCGGTATCTAACCCTCATTGTTGGTTAACTATACCCTTGCGAGATGAACGAGCTCTCTGGTTATAATTTACTTTAGAATTTTGCGCCAGTTGGTGGCCAGAAAGCATATACCGATCTTCTAGCTATCGCACCACCATGGACCGGGGCTCAACCGGTGCATACCCACCCCGCACATATGATCACACGGGCAGTCACCATCGAAGACATCGATGATCTGTACCTGACGTGGAACAGCCATATCAACGGTTCCGCCCTCTATCGCCGCGCCCTCCGAGATGAGATGGAGCTTCGCGACGTCGACCCCGACGAGCTTCGAGATCTCTTCGAACGGGCCCGCGAACAGGGCTACACGAAAGACGAGATCGTCGACGAGACCAATCGCTACGCTGATCTCAAAGCACTCGTCGACGACGCAGAGGAGTAACCCGCTATGTCACAGGACAATACGCCCTCCGAGACGGCTTCGAATCGCGCCGACAGCCAGTCCACGGCATCGAGTAGGCTTCCCAGGCAAGCTGTCTTCATCGTCGTCGCCCTGAGCCTGTTCGCTGTGGAACCCGCCGCCGCACAGACGAACGCCGTCTGTAGTGCGGACAACCTCCCCAGTATGATCGAGGGCTTCTTCCAGCTTACTACGGCGCTGGGCATTGTCGGCCTCGCAGTCGTGTGGCAGGCCGACTCCCTCATCGAGATGTTCACGATCACGCCCGAGCAGAAGAAGGGCCTCAAGCGCCACAAACGGTCGGCGATGAAGTCCGCGGTCGTCCTCGTCGCCCTCGGGCCGCTTTACACCGTCGCTGGGTCGATGATGAACCTCCCGCTGGCGCAGTGCGTCGACCTCGCCCCCTGGTAGGCGACTACTGCCCCCCGTCGCGAGCCCCCATGACACAACGAGAGCTCTCCGTGCTAATGGCCGCCCTGTTCGTGACGAGCCTAGTCACAGGTATCGTTACTGCAACCCCGCCACGGCCAGGCACGGAGGGGAATGGGCTGACTGAGAATGAATCAGCGACGCTGTGGTCTCGCGACGCGGACAACTACATCAGCCAAGAGGAGTACCAGCAGCGCTACGGCGAGAGCCGGACCGCGATGCACCAACTCGCAAACGGGACAGACATCACGTTCACGCGCCCGCCGGCGACAGCTTCAACGTGGACGCGAAACGACTTCGCTGATCTCGAACCCGGTGGGTCGGATACGTCCGTGCATCCGCGCCACGCATCGCTCGAAGACGGGGTGTTCATCGAGGACGCCCACGCCACAGTGTTCGCAGTGCAGCCGTCGACGCGAGGTCACTTGGAGTCGGGTGAAACCCCGCTCTATATCGCGCCGAACGGCACGATTCGGGGGTTCGTTGACTATCGCGTTCGCGTCCCGAACGGAAGCTCTGCGGGAAACACGACGATTGAGTGGTCGCTCACGAGCAACGAGGTTGAGGAGGTTCGATTGCAGAAGGACGGCGAAACCATCGTCGAGCGCGACGGCTCGCACACGCCGGCCCTCGACTACCAGATCGAGGATGACTGGAGTGCAAACCTCACGCTTGAAGCCGAGATCAGCGTCCGGTTGAAGAAGACCACGCGAATCGACCGAGGCGACGAGACCGATGTCGAGGTCACGTACCGAACCGAGTCGCTCAACGTCTCGGATTCGATCGCCGTCGAGATCTACGATCTCTCGGCCTACCCCTACTACGCCGAGTATCCCAATGGTGACGCCGGTGTGGCTATCTTCCAGTCCAGACCGTGGCAGGGGTACACGCTGACGGAGAATGGAAACGCACGAGTGCGTGGCGTCTGGCGGTTCTACACCGCTCGGAACACCAACTGGGATACACTCGTCAGATCGAACCGGACCGACAGCGCCACCGTCGAGTCGGATGCGATTCCGGTCTATGTTCACGCGTACCCGTCGCGAATCGGCCCGCGTGCTGAACCAGTTCGCGATGGCCCAGAGATTATCGACACTTGGGGCACTGACCGACCGTCTCCGGTCAGCACGCTCGGCGAGAACATCAACATCGACATCGTCAACCAGTCGTACACGACGACGTACGGTGTTGCGGTTCGCGCCGAGAGTGTTGACCGCGACGCGCTCCAGGTGGCGGGGATCGTGCGGGGTGTGAACGCCTCGATTGTGGCGCCTGACGCTGGCTCAGAGCGGCAGCTCCGGCGCAGTAATCTGACGGTTGAGGTGCTTCAGCAGAACGAAAGCCAGGCCACACTCCGCATCGAACTCCGAGACAACGAGACCGGCGCACCAATCGTGCTCAGCGATCCCGACCGACGATATCCAATCGGCGGGACCACTCGCAACGGCTACATCACCGTCGCCGAGCAACGCGTCGAGACCAACGCCTCCGGGGTGGCGATTGTGACGATCGACGAGCCGGGTATCTACACGGCTCGGTACCATCCGGGTTCGTGGCTCGGACACGACCCCGCGTATGTGAGTGCGACGGCTACTGCTCGCTGGCATCCGCTCGGCACCATCGACGGTTGGTTCGCGTTCATTTTCGAGGTTGCCTGGCAGCTCATCCCGTTTCTTGTGATGTTCTACACTGGCAAGCGGCTCCTCCGAATGCTCGGTCCAGAAGACATCTTCCAACGGAACCCATAGTCCATGACTAGAAACCACCCACACATCAGTCGGCGAACCGCCCTCCGAACAGTCGCAGGTGCTGCCCTCGTGAGCGTCGCGGGCTGTCTGAACGACAATGGCGGTTCTGGGACGCCTGGTGACGGAACGACCTCTTCAGATGGCAAAGGCCCACTCGCGCGTATTGCTCTCGAGGGAACCACACTCGTCGTCGAACTCTCCGAAGAAGCCGACGTCGACCAAGTCAACCTCATCCAACCGAACGGCGAGTTATTCGGGGAGCGCGACGTAGCCGCGGGTGCTCAGCAGGTCTCATTCGAGATCGGCACCGCGTATGCGCCCGGTGAGTACCGCGTACTCGCGTTGAAGGGTGAGGAGACAGTAGTCGAGACCACGACTGAACTGCGTCCAGAGATCCAGATACAGGATGTTGGACTCTATCGGAATAATCCAGATAAGCCGTGGGACGAAGTCTATGGTGAGTCCGAGACAGACCGGATCAAGAATGGCGAGGCATTCGTCACGGTAGAGAACACAGGAAGTGGTCCGGAAGCGATAACTGAACTAATCTTCTCCGGGGACGTTCCCAATCCAATTGAGAACCCCAGAGGCAGTGGAATGCACGAAACCGACCGGGTAGTAGTCTCCCCTGGCGAGACGGCCGACCTGTTCAGTAGTTCGTTTCCGTTCGGCACAGAAACTGAGGACGGGATGGGATGTTCCCCAGACGGGAATAGTGGCCAGTTTACTGTTATCGTTGAGACACGGGTCGGTGGAAATCAGGTCTCAAGCACCTACAACGTTCAATACACTAGTTCCGACGATATGACTGATTGTGAGGTCACGATCACTGAGGTATAACGATGGTCGATCTCATTGATGTCGTCCTTGAGGGTATCAAGGGCGTCGTTGAGTGGTTCATTGGGCTGTTCATGGACGGTCTCAGATCAGGGTATGAAACTCTGACTGAGGGAATGTTCGGGACACCCACTCCAGAGACGAACGGAGCTTTTGTCTTCGGTGAACCGACCAATGCACCCTGGCCAGCGATTCACGATGCTCTCATCGGCGGCGAAATCATGCTAGTTGCCCTCTTGCTCCTTGTGATGAGCGTTCAGGGCCGTCACACGGTTCGGATCTTCAATATTGGAAGTACCTACGAAGCCCGAAAAACGAAGAAAACGGCCTGGGTCGGTGCTTTTCTAATCATTACGTGGTACTGGATTGGGACTCTCGCGCTCTACCTCGTTGACGGATTCACTATCGCCCTGATGCCGGAGCTTTCCTCGGTTACGGAGGCGATGATTGGATTCTTGGAAGTATCTATCACAAACCCAGGGCTGGGGCTATTGTTCGCCGTGATTGGTGGAATCTCGATGTGGGCGCTGGAGGCGCTGTTCTACATCCGGATGATTCTGCTGTATGTCTACCTGTACGGAATGCCGATTGCATTTGCCCTGGCCTACGGAAATATTCCGGTCGTATCCGATATCGCGATGGGGTTCTGCAAACGGTTTGTCCCGTTGGCTGTCCTCCCGCTCCCGGCAGCGATGGTCCTCAAGGGGTACGATTTGATCTACGGCGGTGGGACGCTCACACCAGGAACAGCGTTCCTCAAGTATCTCGTCGCTGCGTCGCTTCCACTCGTCGCCCTCTACATCACGTGGAAGACGTTCAAATACGCGACGCCGTTGACGGCCAAAGTCGTCGGCGGTGCGACGAAAGGCGCAGCACTCGTTGGTGGTGTCGCCGCCGGTGGGTACCTTGCTGGCTCCGGCGTCGCGACGACTGCCGCTCGGTGGGGGCCGAAGGCCGCTGCCGGTCATGCCGTCGCGCAAAAAGCGGCTGCCCGCGGTGGGCATGGAGGAGACGATGGCGGGACGCCATCGTACCGTCGAACAGAGAATGACCCTGGTGGAGCGACAGCGGAATCGGCGAGTGACGACCGTGGGATGGAGTTTGATCGAGGAATCCACTAACAATGTCAGCAGATCAAGACGCGGCCGCACGGCGCATCATGGATCAGTTCGGCGAGGAGAGTCGCATCCCGTATCTCAATATCGAGGAAGGAGACGTTGGCATGCTCATCGCCTTCCCCATTATTGGGCTGTTTATCGCGGGTCTCACCGGGATCGAATCACTGGCCCTGCCGTTCGTTGCTGGCGGGCTTGGCTTTGGCGTCGCCGTCATCTACGTCTCACCAACCCATCTGAACGCCTGGACGTGGACAAAAGACGTCTATCGGTACCTCAAACGGCCTCAGGTCACGTTCAGTGCGCCCGCCGACGCCGACACGAGTACCAACGAGTCAGAGCGCAACGAGGGCGGACTCGCGAACTACACGCCGTTCAAGCCGGACGAGCGGACACAGGACCTCACGAACATCAAGCGGGCGTGGCCGGGCGCTGGTGCCATCCAGCGTGAAGACGGCGCGATGGAGGCGTTCATCGAGATCGATCCGGCCAACATGGACTTCGCGATGTCCGACGACTGGGCGCAGCTGCAAGACGCCGGCGAAGAGTTCGCCAACAAAGAGCTGGATTCGAAGCTCAAACTCCACGCCACAACCCGTTCCTTCCCAGTCGAGCAGATCACTGAGACCATTGAGGAGCGGCTCACTGACGAAGACGTTACGGAGAACCCGATTTTCCGGGAACTCCTCGAAGAGTACCGGGAGACACGGCCGAAGGAGATGCGTGACCGGGGTATTCAGCAGGTCCGGTACTACATCGGCGTTGAAGTCAGCCCGATAGAGGTCTACGACCGCTTCCGCGACGAGGGCACCCCCGCCGAGAAGCTGACCCAGTTCCCCGTCATCGGCTTCCTGTTCAACCCGTTCGTCACCCGCCGCGAGGATCTTACCGACGTCGAGCGCCGCGCACAGATGTTCGAGAAGCTCGACAGTCGCGTCAACGACGTGCGATCCGAGTTCATCCAGCAGGCGTCGGGGTGGTCCGCACGTCGACTCAGCACGGTCGAGCTGTTCGTTCTGAATATGGACTTTTGGAACGGCCGCGAACATGACTACGATGAGGCGGAACGTGTCATTCGCGACCAATCGATCATCGGTCACTCGCGCCGGGAGGACCCACACGATGCGTAATGTGATCCTCCAGACCGGTGGTGGTGCGCTTGGCTCCGTCGCCGGGTGGCTCCAGAATCTGACGCCAGCAGAGAGTGCAGTACTTGCCCTTGCAGCGGGTCTCGGCCTTGGCGTCGGCAGTAAGTACCTCTGGGACCGCTTCACTGCGGATGATGAACCAGAGGTAAACTTCACCGATATCCTCGACGAGGAGACACTCGAAGAAGGCGAGGCCGAACGCAAGCTCCTCGACGACATCTCCGAGTCGCACAAGACCGTCACCGCGCCCGGAGCTGTCGAGTGGGAAACGCGAGCCGCACGGGTCGGCGAGCAGTGGACGACGACACTGTACATCGCTAACTATGCCGACTATCCCAACGACGGGTATCTGAGCGACCTCTTCGAGATGACCGACGTGCAGTTCGATCTGACGGCCCACATCACGCCGAAGAACCAGGAGCGGGCCCGGAACGAACTGCAGGACATCGCGGACGACCTCCAGGTCGATGCTGACCTCGAACAGAGTATCCGGAGTGCCTACCTGCAGGAACGCGCCAACGAGGCCGCAGCGACGTACAAGGCCGTCGAGAACGGCGCGAACGTGTTCGACCAAGGGATGTTCATCACGGTCAGAGCCGACGAGAAAGACGAGCTCAGAGATGCCGTCCAGACGGTCAAGAGTGCGCTCCGCGACGACCCGGCGAACCTCACGCCGAAGACCGCCATCTGCCGGCAGGATCTCGCCCTCCAGTCCGCCGCGCCCATCGGCGACAACGAATTCGGCCGGACGTCGATCGCACTCGGCGGCGCCGTCGGCGCGTTACTCTCCTCCCCGCACAACGCGACGATTCTCGAGGAGGGCGGCGTCGAATTCGGGATTCACAAGGACAACCAAAGCCCGGTCGTCATCGACCCCTTCGCACGGGATAACGGCTACGCGATGTTCACCGTCGGCGACACGGGTTCGGGGAAGTCGTTCAGTTCGAAGCAGAACTTCATCCGTTCCATCGAGCAGAGCAAGGACCGCATCGGCATCATCCTCGAGCCGTTGAACAACTGGGCAGGAGTCGCCGAAGCGCTCGATGCCAAACGCATCACGGTCGGCGGGACACTCGGGCTGAATCCCTTGGAGATCCGCGAGACACCCGAGCACGTCCAGCGGGCGATGGGTGAGGACGCGAGCCCGTTCAACGAGAAGCTCGACGACGCGATGAGCTTCCTTACCAACTTCTTCGCGCTCCGCGGGATCTCGCTGGGTGACCGCCGGACGACACTGGAACTGGGTCTCAAGCGAGCGTACAAGCGTAACGACATCACCGACGACATCTCGACGCACGGCAACCCGAGTCCGACCATCCGGGACATGATGGACGTCTTCGAGGACATGGTCAACGATCCCGAGGAGTTCGTTGTCCGATCCGACGAGGAGGCCGGGAAGATCAAGGAGGATGCGACGTGGCTCCTCGACCAGCTCCGCCCCTTCGAGGACGACGGTCGCCACGCCAACCTCGGCCAGGAATCCGACTTCGACATCCGGGACGAGAAGGTCATCTATCTCGACCTCGCCCAGCAGGAGGGGAGCGTCGACAGCAGTACGGCGCTGACCATGCAGCTGCTCATCTCGCTGGTCTACGAGCGAGCGAAGGTCTCGGAGAAGGAGGTCGTGTTCTACATCGACGAGGCCCGCTACATCATGCAGGACGCCGCGAGTCTAGCGTTCCTCGAGACGGTGTTCCGCCACCACCGTCACCACGACCTCTCGATCCGACTGGTCACGCAGACCGTCGACGAGTTCTTCGAGCACGCCGAATCTGAGGCCATCCTGGACCAGTGTGCGGTCAAGCAGTTCCACCGCCTCGACGGGATGGACAAGGAGTGGGCCGACGAGTTCGGGCTGAACTACGCGCAGATGCGGTTCGTTCAGGACGCCGTTCCTGGCAACGAGGACGCCGGTTTCTCCGAGGCCCTCGTGGGCGTCGACGGCGAGTGGCGCGGCATTCAGGTCAAAGCGATGCCCAAGGAGAAGCAGGTCATCGACTTCGAGCCAACCGAGCAACGGCGAGACTCACTCCCGGGGACTGGTGAGAATGCTGTGGACGCGGAGGTGCAGGCGTTCCAAGACGATATTGAAAGCCGAGCGACCGACAACGGACAACGCCCACCTGAGCAGACGCCAGCAGAGACTGATGGTGGCGCAGCGGGAGGTGACGGCGATGCGTGAGTACCTTCGCGTGACGCCAACCTCCGAACGGCTCAATCCGGAGCGTCTGCCGCAGGCACTGGAGAGCCTCCACAAACTGACCTCCACGGACTCGACAGGGCTAGCTGACAAACTCAATCCGCTACATAGCGACACACCGCTACGCTTCGAATTCCTCGCACTCAGCGAGGGGAAAGATGACCCCGTCGAATTCTACTACGGTGCCGACGACCATCTGGATACCCTTGAGAAGCGGCTCCGGTCGGTCTATCCCGAGACGTTCGACATCGAGCGTACCGAGGTCGACATCGCATCCCGACTCGTACAGCCTGTCGAATTCGACCGCGAGACATTCGTCGAGCACTATGAGGCGGGCGACCTCCAGTACGAATTCGACCCTGACGAGCAATACGAACGTGGCACTGACGACAACAAACAATCGGGGCCAGGGGACGCCGAATCAGTCGCGGATGGAGGAACGGTCGGTGACCAGTCTGCCGACCACATCATCGAGATCGGCGATACTGCCCTCGAACTCGCCCCACCAGATGCGATTCCCGAGGATGAGCCACTCACGACGCTTGCCAAACCAACGGTAACATCGGAGGGGACGATACTCGCGCGGCCAGCGACCGAATCCGTCTCCCCACTCGGCGTGCGGTGGCAAGGGTCGGCAACTCGGAAGCAAGACTGGATGACCTCACTCTCGCCATTTACTGCAGACGACGAAGCGGAACTCCCAGCCGTCGATCAGCCAGGAGGTGCGCTCGCGTCGCTCGTCGACCACCTAATGGAGGCGACAGCACCAGTAGCATTCCAAGTCGTCTTCCAGCGACGCGAGAGCTGGCAGTCCGATGCCGACCTTCGCAAGG
Organism: Halorubrum aethiopicum; assembly: GCF_001542905.1. Taxonomy (NCBI): domain Archaea; kingdom Methanobacteriati; phylum Methanobacteriota; class Halobacteria; order Halobacteriales; family Haloferacaceae; genus Halorubrum; species Halorubrum aethiopicum. The sequence continues at coordinate 77,139 of NZ_LOAJ01000003.1, forward strand.
AGGACGTCATCGACGGCCGAGACACACTCGCTCAGGAGATTATTGGCTCCCTCTTCGAACTTGACGATCAGCCGGAGAACCGGGACAGAAACCAGCTGAGCGACGCGGTTGCAAAACGTGTCGCAGCAATCGAGGCGAAAAATCCGAAGCGGTCGTTCACCGCGAACATCCGAGCAGTCGGGATTCCATCCGGTGGTAACGGTCGCGATGATCTCGATGAGCGGATACAGTCACTTGTCCCAGTATTCGACCCGCTTGACGGGCCGTACTACCAGGTTGCAGCCGAACGAATACGTGACAGCGGCTTGCGGGCAGCCACAAAAGAACGGAACGCACGAGCGGCGCTGCGGCGGCTCTTGGATCGTGAGATCACGACCGGTCGTGGGACGACCCGACCGGAGTTCGTCCTGAGTGGTCGAGAACTCGCGCACTTCGTACTCGTCCCCTCCTCGGAGCAGCTTACTGTCGAGGGGGCACGTGGGACGCGTGCGGAACAGCAGAGTCGGAATCCGTTGCCCCGTCCGCACCAGGACCTTATGGGTGAGTTCCGAGACGGGATGGCAATCGGGTATGCCCTCGACGACACCGGCGAGGCCGAAGACGTGCCGACACACATTCCACCCGGACTGTTGCCCACTCATTACGGCCGGTTCGGAACAACCGGCTCTGGGAAATCGAAAGCCCTCATCAACGATATGCTGTCGCTGTACGACAACACCGAGGGGCCGACGATCCTCATCATCCCGAAGAACGACGATATGGCCCAGAATTATATGCGAGCTCACGCGCGTCGGTTCGGAATGACCGACCTCGAAGAGAACGTCGTCCACTTCCCAATCCCGGACGTCCTCCCCGGGTTCTCGTTTTTCGATCTCGAACCGTCGATGGAGAGCGGACGGCGCCGCGAAGACGCCGTCCAACGGAAGGCCGACCACTACGAAGAGATTTTGAAGCTCGTGATGGGAACCGACCGCTACGAGCGGGCGACTGTGGCCCCGACTCTCATCAAGACACTCATCAAGGCCCTGTTCGACGAGGAATACGGGCGTGAGAACGGGCTATACCGAGCGTCGACGGACTACTTCGCCCACCGACAGCTCGAACACGTCGTCGACCAGCTTTGGGAGGCCGGGCCACCGAACGAGAACATCGGCGACGCCCCACGGTCGAGCGACGAGGAGGTCACGCGGACGATTCGACGGCAACTCCAGTTAGATCCGAACACCTTCGCGAACGTGATGGGTGGTGTCGGAAACCGCCTTGCGTACATTTCTCAGGATACGCACCTGCGGCAGATCTTCAACAATACCGAGAACCAGTTCGACTTTCGGGATGTCCTCGACGAGGATACGGTCATCCTCTTCGACCTCGGAGACCTCCGCGACGACGCTGCCCGGATCATGACCGGTGTGATCCTGACCAATCTCGATGCAGCTCTCAAGGACCGCAAACAGGCCCTCTCCCAGCACTCGGACGACTACGTCGTGAACTTGCTCGTCGACGAGGCAGCATCGGTCGTGGTCTCCGACATCATGAATGATCTCCTCGAGAAAGGGCGGGGATTCCGGCTCTCTGTTGGCCTGTCGATGCAGTTCCCCGAACAAATGGAGGCTGAAGGTGGGCGGAAGATCTACCTGAACGCTCTGAACAACATCGGCAGTTCACTCATCGGGAAAATCAACGTCGACCGAGAACTGGCGCGAGCGATGGCCCACGAAGAGATGGACCCCGCGGATTTCGCCAATCGGATTCGTTCGTTGCCACGAGGGGAGTGGATCGCCAGCCTGCCAAGCCCGACGTTCGGTGAAACGGGGCCGTATCCGTTCAGTCTCGAACCACTCCCGATTCCACCGGGCCACCCCGAGAGCGAATCCCCGCTCACAGAGCGTGAAGAGGAGCAGTTCACTGAGACACTCTCCTCGATGCACGAGGACATCAGTGACGAACACGGCGTGCCGGCCGCAACAGACGCCTCAACAACGAGAACACCGACCGACGGACACGAGGTGCTCGATATCGGGAGCGATGACCTGGACGTCGCGATTGCGAAGGTGGTTCGGAGTCTGCAGCTTCGAGAGGGGTGCCGCGAGGAGAACGGCTGGGTGGCCGTTGAAGCAGTTGACGACGAACTCAGACGGCTCTTCGACGACGTCGACGCCGAGCCGCCATCGTATGATGCACTCGCGGACATTCGAGAACGATCACGATACCTCGATACGACCGTCGATATCGACGCTGACGAGCTCCGCATCCGGCTCACTGAAGCCGGAGAGGATGTCTCGACACCCGATACTGGTAGCGTGCAGGCCGCTGGTGGGAGTGCCCACGACGCAGCACTCCGCCAGATCGAAGAAGAGCTCACCGCACTCGGTTTCACCGTCTCGATCCTCGCACAGGATGGCAGCGAGAAACCTGACGCGAGGGCGAGTCACCCCGACGTTGACGACCGATTCGCCATCGAAGTCGAAACGACGACACCCGAGAATCCCGCAAAGGTACTCACGAATCTCCGGAAAGCCCAAGAAGCAGGGGATATCCCGCTGTTTGTCGTTCGACCAGGAAACGACGAAACTGAGTGGGCCAAGCGCGTTGACGGCATTCTCACACCACCCATTCGTACCCTCCAGAATGGTGAGACACGGTTCTACACGACTGACTCGAATCTCACGTTCAATGGCGGAGCGACCGAAGAAGGTGGAGTGACGGCCGTGCGACCGGCGACCGACGACGAGAACGGGACCCAGAACATCTGGCAGCGTGATGGCGACGAGATCGTCCTTCGTGATACCAGCGGGACGGAACACATCCGTCTCCCATCGCTTGGAACACTCTCGAAAGATCGTGTTCCAGCCATCTACAGCTACGACCACGCTGCCGACGAGTACGTCGTTTATGAGCATGGTGAGCAACACATCTACGAGACGAAATCGGCGTTCGAGGATGACTGGGTGCGTGTTAAGAAGCCATTCGTCCCCGAAGCCGAACTCCCCGTACCAGACTACACACGTTCGACGTACGGCATCGTCATCCTTCACGATGAGGCGAAATCGGTCGTGTATGAAGACGGTGAGAAGCGGCCACTCTCGGCAATCACTGACGGGGCATTCCGTCCCGCATCGCCTGAATCAGCGGCCGCTGACGAACCACCCAGTCAGACCGACCAGGCCGATGAGAAGGTCGAGGAAGACCAATCGCCACCCTCGTTCGAATCGTTCGTCGACGAATATCTCGTCGAAGACGCGGATGAAGCCGTGCCGAAAGACGATGTATTCGGTCTCTACAACGACTGGGCAGAGGCACACGGCATCGACGATCCGCTGAATAAGAGTTGGTTCACCCGGAAGCTCAACACCCACATCAAGGTGGACTCCACGAAGAAGCGAATCGACGGGGAACCCGTCCCACATTACACTGGTGTCCGCATCCGGTCTGAAGAGGACTTTCAGCCATGAAATGGACGTACACGGTCCAATTCCCGATATCATCGGGACTTCTTGAGACCTGTTCCACCCAAGCTGAATCATGACCTCATCCAATCAAACTCGAAGGTCGGAAATCACCCGACAGCGGTATGTTCCACCCAAATTCCCAATGGGTGGAACACCAACGAACCGAGCGAAATGGGTGGAACACGCTCACGTCCAGCGATTTGTAACCTGCTATAGCGGGTGTTCCACCCAACAACCAACTAAGATAGAACGGGGGGTCCCCGTTGGGACCAAGGGATTGGATCGCGACGTACAGCAGAGAGCGTTCTGTGCTGGCTCAGAGCCAGTGAGAGCCATGCGAGGTGCTACGTGAGGATGAGTGACCCTATCGTCAACGAGCCGGAGGCGATTCCGGAGACGTTACGCGAACGCGACCAGTGGGTGTGCTGGCGCGAGGAGGAGCGAAACGGCAAACCGACGAAGATTCCGGTGACGCCAGGGGCTGGGGGGTTCGCGTCAGCAACAGAGTCGGAGACCTGGGCGAGTTTCGAGGCAGCACTCGACTACAGCGAGACAGAGCACGCCGATGGTATTGGGTTCGTGTTTACTGACGACGACTCCATCGTCGGCATCGATCTGGACGACTGCCGCGATCCCGAGACAGACGACGTCGACGACGCGGCGCTGGACATCATTGAGCGACTCGACTCCTACACCGAGGTGTCACCGTCCGGTACCGGCTATCACGTCCTGATCACTGGCGCACTCCCCGAGGGGCGGAACCGGCGCGGGAGCGTCGAATTGTACGACACGGCACGCTTTTTCACCGTCACTGGCGATCACGTCGAGCGGACACCGACGCGCGTTGCACGCCGGCAGGACGCGCTCACAGCGATTCACCGTGAGTACGTCCAGGACATCGAGCGCGACACAGCCTCCGAATCCGAGCAGCGTGATGGCACTGCCGCCCGGCCTCCGACGACCGATGCGGTCGACGTCGACGTTGACGGCGACCTCGAAGACGATGATCTCCTCGAAAAAGCGCGAAACGCATCGAACGGCGAGAAGTTCGAGCGGCTCTGGAACGGGAATACGGTCGGCTACGACAGTCAGTCCGAGGCCGACATGGCGCTGTGCTGTTTGCTGGCGTTCTGGACCGGTGGTGACCGGACTCAAATGGAACAGCTGTTCCGCCAGTCAGGATTGCTTCGGGAGAAGTGGGACGAGGTCCACTACGCTGACGGGTCGACGTACGGCGAGAAGACCATCGAGCGGGCGATTGCGACCACGTCGGAGTTCTACGACCCGGACGCCGGCGACGACGCCGCAGATTCCCACGACGCACCTGACAGGGTCATTGCTGGCGGGACGCCTGACGAGGCAGACCAAAGTCGTGCGTATCTGTCGGAGAAAAACCGCTTGTTGAGCGAGCGCGTCGACGAACTCGAGGCAGCACTCGAACAGAAGACTGAGCGGATCGAGACCCTCGAAGCAGAAATCGAACGACTCACCGACGAACTCGATGCCCGTGATCAGGAGACTGCGCAATCCCACGAGGAAGACTCCGGTACGGGGGACGAGACCGGTGATGACCCAGAGCCAGCCTCTCTGTTGAGTCGATTCTTCGGTGACCAGTCCGAGTAGTGGCGCCGCTTCACCGCCATCCCCAAAGCCCTCCCTCGGGCGTTCAGGTTCTGCGAGCCGAGACGGGTTAACCAACAGATTCGCTATATCGCGCTATTTGTTGGTTAACTACGTTCAATCCCGCCGCAAAACGGTGGCTACCGCAGGAGACTGTAGTTCGGGAAACTATTCCTCGAAGTAAGAACTATATCCTTTGCTCTGCAAGCCCACGTATGTCCGGGACAGACGCCGCCGATGGGCCGCCCCCCTTCGAGGAGCCGTTCAGCAGCGACGACGTCGAACAGCGCATCTACGGCACCATCCTGCAGGCCCGCGAGCCGACGACGGCGAGCGCGATCGCCGACACTGCCGACTGTGACCCCAAGACCGCCCGGAAGTATCTGGGGTGGTTCGACGACCTCGGCATCGTCACCCGGCACGACGGCCATCCAGCCACGTACGAACGCAATGACGCGTACTTCGAGTGGCGACGCATCAACCAGCTCGCAGCCGACCACTCCGTCGAGGACCTGCAGGATCGCGTTCGTGAGCTGACGACGCGCATCACCGAGTATGAAGAGACGTACGACGCCGCGTCACCGGCCGCCGTCGACGCCGTCGCCGCCGCGGAGGACAACGACGAACGGACCATCGACGACGTGTACAGCGACCTTGGTGACTGGGCGACCGTCCGCGAGGAGCGAGACCGCTACGAGCGCGCCCGCCAGCAACGCACGGGTGGCGAGCGCGAACAGGCATCCGGGTAGCCCGCTCGATGGTGCCACCGACAGGCGATGGCGGGAGCCCCGCCCCCATCGATCGCCCCATCCTCGAGTTCCTTCAGACACGGCTCCAAGCGACGAGGCAGGTCTCCCGAGCAACCGTCACGGACGCCAGCGGCCATCTCGAGCTTCAGGTCGTCTTTGCCCCGTCGTACTACCCGACAGCTGTCGACGAGGCGCAGTTGACGGTCCGTTGGTACACAAACGACGACTTCACAATCCACTATCGAGAGGTCCATTCGGAGCACATCTGGGAATGCCGATGGGATCGGCATCCGAACCCCCACAATACGCGCGACCACTTCCATCCCCCGCCCACCGCCCCGACGCCCGGTGACGATGACTCCTGGCCGACCGATCATCGTGATGTCCTGCGACTCGTCCTCGACGAGATTGAAGACCGGATCGCAGTACTGTGGGACGACTAGACGACTCCCCCGCAGTGGCGTTTATCAGCGGACAAGGCGAATACCCCGAGGCTCGACCTCGGGGATGAAGCCGACACGCAGGGACACAAGCCATTAAGTGAATATATCGCTAATCATGAGACAGCGATGGAACACAGTCACCGCTACCAAGCCTACCCGACAGACGAGGTAGCGGAACGACTGGAACACCATCTTGACGTTCATCGACAACTCTACAACCACGTCCGCTGGGACTACGAGAACAGCCCAACGGACGACAAGCCGAGTGAATACGACCAGAACAACAAACTTCCCGAGTGGAAGCGAAAGTGGCCTGTGTTCAGCGAACTGCACTCGAAAGCCGCACAAGCCACCGTCGCACGCTTCCACCGCAACCTCTCAAACCTTCGCAAAAAGAAAGAGAAAGGATACAACGTTGGTCGTCTCAATCGACAAGCACCCACCGAGTACCGAAGCGTGACGTACAACCAGTCCGGTTTCGACCTCGATGAAAAGAGGGGCCGTGACAGGTTCGCTTACGTCCACTTCAGCAAAATCGGCTGGGTCAAAATCCGCTACCACCGCCCAATCCCCGACCACGCCACCATCAAAGAGGTCACATTCAAGAAGGAGACGACCGGCGAGTGGTTCGTCTCCTTCGGCCTCGAAACCGACGATGCAGACCTGCCCGAGAAACCCGACGTGGACTCGCTAGACGCGAGCAATAGCGTCAGCGTTGACCTCGGTATCCTGAGCTATATCCACACGTCGGACGGCCATACTGTGGATTGGCTCGACCTTGAAGATGAGTACGAACGGCTCCGACGCGAGCAACGCAAGTTGTCTCGCAAGGAGCAAAGGTCGAACAACTACGAGAAGCAACGCCGAGAAGTGGCGAAGGTGAAGCGTCACATCAAGCGGAAGGTGCTGGACTACCAGCACAAGATTACGACGTGGCTCGTCCGCGAGTACGACGCAGTATTCGTCGAGAACTTGAACGTGAAGGGGATGCTCGAACAGTCGCATAACGCCCGTAACAAGCAGGATACGGCGTGGCGGCAGTTCATCACGCTCCTCGAATACAAGGCCGATCTGTACGGCTGTCACGTCGTGCAGGTTGAAGCACGCGGCACCACGAAAGAGTGCGCTCGGTGTGGCGTGGATACCGCGAAACCCATCTGGGTCAGGGAACACTCCTGTCCGTCGTGCGGATTCAAAACGGATAGAGATGCGAACGCGGCGATGAATGTTTTGCAGAGAGGCTTTTCTGAACTAGGGCTGGGATGGCCCGAAGACACGCCCGTGGAGACTGTGACCGCTACGGACACGACTCAGTTTGAGTCTGTGTCTGCAAGTCACGTCGTAGAAACGGGAAGTCTCGGGGCTTGACCCCGAGGCGATTCACCGCGCCGACCAAGGGTGACGGCGCTCAGCGCGATGGGCACCACCACGAGAGTCGTCGTGGTGTCCAGCCTGGAGTCAGCTGAGTGCAGTCACAGGTGAATCCATGTCGACGTTCAGTAACTCCGAGACAGCGAGTGCATCGCCGTCAGAAAACCACACGAGCCCACCCCGAGAGACCGAGGACACAGATTCGCAGCCGTCATGGCCAGACGATACGAGCAGCGAGGATGGAACACCAACGCTCAGGATGAACCACTGTCCGGAGTGTGGGAATCGTCGATTCGTCTCGAAACTTCTCGTGTACGAGGTCACCGGCTACGACGAGGGCGGCGAACAAGAATTTCGCCGGCAGCACGTCCGGGCAGAGTTCGAATACACCTGCAGCGAGTGCCAGACGACACTCCGGACGCTTCCCGCAGATCGCCGTGACTACTACGACGAAGTTGCGGTCCTCGAAACGGAACGGCGGGCAGCTCTCCGTGATCAATTCCGCCAGCTGGGGAAGCGAGTTTGGCAGCGTCTTGCAGCGCGGACGACGTGGCTGGCACTCGGACTCGTAACACTCGTGACCGGGCTCGTGATCGCCCTCTAACAGACCGACGGGGACCGACAGCAAGGGGTGGCTCACAGTAGGTGTTGGAGTAGCGTTATGCTCTCTTCCAACCAGGAACGAGGCTAGCTGAAGGCAGATCGCTGACGTAGGACATCGTGCCCGCACCGTAGGTGTGTCTATCGGCGCCAGGAGGCGTGAGGCGCGCTCGAAGCGCGTCCAGAGTGAGAGCTTCCATGACTGGACCTGATATCCTCGACGACACGACGGACGACTACGAACGACTCGAAACCGAACTCGTTGCCCAGGACCGGGATGTGGCCCGGGTCTCGACGGCGGACGTCGACGAGCGGAGTGCCCACCGTCTCGTTGATGAACTCATCGAGGACGATGTGGTGACACCGGTCCCAGACCAGCGCGTCCTCGTTCACGAGCCGAGTGACGAGGCCTTCGAGTCAATCTCCCAGATCGCCGTGTTCCATCGCGGATGGAGAGCCGCCAGAGACCCGGAGGACGACTGATGCAACAGACGCTTTCCGGGTGTGCGTTCTGCGAGGCGCTGCCCGGGTCAGAAATGGGCGAGGCGCATACGTGGGGGAAAGACGAACGGGTGACTCACCCGATCTGTGTCGACTGTGCCATCCAAGAGCGACCGGATCCCGAGAAGCGCGATCACCACGCCTGCGACGGGTGCGGAGTGGTCGTCGACGTCCTCGCGGCACTTACCCGGTTCCGCGTCGAACTCGGCCATCTCGAGGGGCCGCTCCAACTGTGTGCTCGCTGTAGCCCTGGTGGGCTTGCGACGTACTGGACGCGTGACCTCACGGAGCACCTCGTGGCCGAGTGACGCTTGGCCGAGTGAGGCTCACATCGTACACACGAAAACGGCTAAGTGCGTTGGCTCACAATGTACACATCATGAGCACCGATAAGAAGCGCGTGCAGTTTCGGGCCCCCAATCGGCTCATCGACCGGGCCGACGCACTGGCCGCAGTCCTCGGGGAAGACCGAACAGACGTCCTCGTGACCGCGCTTCGGGAGTACCTCCAAGACGCCGCTCACGACGACGCACTCACCCAGGAGATCGCTGCCGCCTATTACGACGATGAGATCACCTTCGAGCAACTCAAAGCGCTCGTCGGGGCCGAGGAGGCGGCAAATCTCCGAGTGTTGAAACAGCAGCTGGACGAGGACTTCATCGACGAGGTCGCCGACGCTTAGATGTCGCGGCTTATCGCAGACGCCTCCGCCCTCGTGAGTCTCGGAATCGTTACTGACGACGATCCCGATCCACTCGCACTCTGTCTCTCCCGGTACGAGGTCGTCGTCCCAACGGCGGTCATCGATGAGCTCCGAGAGATCGCCTCCTACGATGACGTCCATGGACACGCCGCGTCCGCCGTCCTTGACCAGGTGGATGCATTCACGACACAGTCGGTCGACCTCGATGTCGAGTTCCCGCTCGATGACGGTGAGAACGCGGCGGTGACGCTCGCAAATAATCTCGATGCTGCGCTCTTCCTCTGTGACGAGTTCAACCAACTTGGCTTGATCCACGCCTCACTCGCTGATACCCGGCTCGTCACGACACCGACACTACTCTCGGTGCTCGTTCGAACTGAACACCTATCAGCTGCCGACGCGCGGCTGCTCCTCGATGCGATCAGTGACGCCCGTAGCTGGGGCGCGAACAGTTACGTGCAGCGAGCTCGCTCGTTGCTCAAGGAGCCCTGACACCATGGAGGATCCTTCGAAGTGATTTGGAATGTCCGATAACGACGCTCTCTACGACGTTTGTGAACGAACCAAGAATCCCGAGCACGCATCAGTTGATGACGTGGTCGAACTCATCCTCGAACGCGCACAGCATCCCCGGACGGAGCACCGGGACGCACATCTCGACGAGATGATGGCTACTGTCGTCGATAGGTACGGGACCGATCCCATCCGCACCGTCGTTCACCGCGTCCTCGTCGACGGCATGCCTTTCCGGACCGCTACTCACGGCCTCGAAATGTCCAACGTCGACGGTGTTCGTATCGGGACAGCAGCCGCCCAGTTCCTCACAGAATTGAACGCGAAGCACGACGATTGAAATACAGTTTCTGAAAGCCCTTGGCCGCTCGACATCCCACTACCGCACCGCAACGCCGGTTGTAGTTTCGTCCCCATGGTTGGTGCTCAACGAGACCCGTTTCCGGTACAAAGATCCTCTCTAGCGGCGGCTCGAACCGGATCGCCATCAGAGTGACTTCCAGACTCCCGAAAGGGACCATTTTAGCTCGTATGTATCGAAACTCCTCTAACTGACTCCAGACTAGTTTTGAGGTCGTCAGGCAAGCTCAGAGTGTCGGCAAGATCCACTTCGGTAAAGTCAATCTCGATTCCGTAACGATCGATCTCGATTCGGGAGAGGTCGCGTATTGAGCTCAGATCTACTGCCAGAAGATACTTCGTAGTCTCCTGTATGCGGATGTCAATATCAAGATTCCGTGGGCCGGTTTGCGTTCTCACCTCCGGATCGTGTGTCTGCCAGCCGTTTCGAAGTGGTTTCTCGGAGAGGGAAATCGGATTGTGCTTTGACCCGGTGCTATCAACGACGTCAACCTCCTGTGTGGCCCCAATAGCCAGCCAGACACTATCTTGGAGACTACGAGTATGGAGAGTAAGGGCTACGAAGAGCCCATCGAAATCCATTTCGTGTCGAGAAATATCACTCTCGGAAGAGAAATTAACGCGTGCAATTCCGAGTAATTCTGCGATGACGTCATCACCAATTCCCCGGGGTAATCCAGCTGTTTCGCGATTTCTCCCCCTCGATTTTGCATCTGTCTCTCGTGGTGCGGAGCTCGATGGGGGAAGGCCTCCAGTCGTAGTTTCCACCAAATCCATCGCGTCGTTCTCCTCTACCAGCTGAGCAAGCTGCTCTCCATTGATGCATTTTACATTCAGATCTGAGGCGATTGCACGCGCCTCCGACGTGAATGCACTCGTGGTTACAACAAGGACCTGATCGACGTTCTCTTCTTGCTGTCGGAGCGAACTATACTCTCTAATTTGCGGGCTCCCGACTCGGTTATCAGACTGGTATCGCTTAGCCTGAATCAGGATTTTCTGCTGATACGGATGAAACCGCTTAGCGATAACATCAATTCCACGATCGCTCGATCCAGTGGTAACTTCTGTTTCCCAACCAAGTCGTTCCCAGAGATCACCGATGAAATGCTCAAATTCGTCCGGCTCTATATTCTGTAGATGTTGGATGATTTCAGCACTGGAGAGTGGCATCTACGCACACGAAATACCGCGTGGCTCTTATTAATGGAGGGTACTACTGACCGTCTGGTTTTGGAACTGGCCTATCCATGGTATACCTGCGACTTGCTATACCAGGTTTGGAATATATGGACCGAAGGCAATAAAGAGCCCACTCAGTAGGTGGGGCCACTCGTTCGAGAGGTTCCAATTTTCGATCAGTAAGTGTAGATACCACATACCGGCCACCAGCAAAAGCCCAGTAGTCTGAACAACAACGAACGGGAAGGGTTCGACCATTCGAGGGATGATGACGTCCACAAAGAGGCCGGCGCCGACACCAACCACAAGAAGGATCAGCAACGCACGTTCCTTACTCTGGAGCGTCTGTCGGCTTCGAAACGAGATCTCGCTTGTACTGTAGGCAATATGGGCAATTATCCCCGCGCCAACTCCTTTCAACGCCATTACTACCAGGTGCCGTAGCTGTGTAAATTCATCAAGCGACGCCAGCAGATGATTCAGAGCACGAACGTCGGCGAACGAGATGAGGACCACAGTGAGACCAATTCCGAGCGGCCACACGTGTTCGACGTCGATGTACTCACTGTCCGCAGCCCAGGACATAATCGCATCATAGAGGCCAGACATTCGGGTGCCGATAGTGAGCACGCGATTGTAAAGCATCACTGTCGAAAGCCCTCGGCCGCTCGGCATCCCGCGCCCCACGCTGCGCTCCTCGTTCCTGTGGTGCTAGCGGGGTCGGGGGACGACCGAGGCGGCCTCGCCCTTTCTGAGTCCACCAGGATATCGGCTGTGTCACTGAGCGTCGGGCTCGGTTGAACGGTGTTTCTCTACGGCCCGCCCCGCTCGCCGCTGCCGCCCTCCGCGTCGCTCGCGACCGACCATTCCGGGCGTGCGGGCGCTCTCCGCACCGCCCGCGCCCGTTCCGGGCTAAAATGGATGTGCCCTCGGCGCCAGCGGGTATCCCCGTCGGTTGCGCCCCTTGCGGGCTTTCGCGTTCCAGCGCTTGGTGCCGCCTGCGCTGTCGCGCGCCACACCGCGGCGCGCGTTCTCGGCGACAGTCGCTCTGGACACGAACCCGCACATCGGGCCGGACACGAGCGGGCATATCCCGCTGGCCGCTCGCTCCGGGCGGGTCGGCGCGCGGTGCTGGATGGTCGTCCGCCTCGGGCGCGCTCTCGCTCGCGCCCACAGGGCGCTCGCGAAGGCGCGAGCGAGAGCGCGCAGATGGTTCTGTCGGTCGTTGTCGTCGAGGAATCCGCGATGTTGGAGCATCGCGGTGTCGGGCGCGTGAGCGCCTTCAGGAACCAGTGAGTTCCAATGTCAAGTAAGAACGTCTCCAGTGAAGTAGTTTCGGTCGATGAACAGGCTTTCGAGAAACACGATGAAGCCGAGGTCGACGAGGACGGATTCGAAGTCGTCGACGAGACCCCGGAGTTCCGGGCGACGGTCGACATGGAAGTGCAGGCGAAAGTCGATTCCAACCACCCAGATGCGCGGGTCGAGGAAGGCCCGGATCACATGTTCGGGAAGACTCTCGAACAGGAGGAGCGCATCGAGGCCCGGGAAGCCGAGCTGGAGCACATCAGTGCCCAGGCGGAACTCAGTGAGCAGGAGGGACGCGCGAAGCGGACGCGGGAGGTCGTCACCAAGCAGTGTGGCCGGGACGAGCCCGAACCGGTGGAGCGCACGGATCCCCGAGAGAATCTGACGCAGGAGGAACTCGCGGCGGTGAACAAGCAGGCGATGCGGATCAGCGACGAAGTGCAGGGCGGCTGGTCGAGAGCGGTCGTCGCGAAGCAGTTGGCCGAGAAGGTGCAGCGCGGCCAGGACGTGACGAAGGCGGTGCTGGAGACGTTGGAGGAGCAGAAGGCGGTCCCCGGTGCAATCGTGCCCATCGCAGATGTGCCGGACGTGCCCGTCGGTGAGGTGACGGTCCAGGGTGAAATCACCGAGCTCTGGACTCCAAGTGACAACTCGATCCAACAAGTCGGGCTCATCGAGGACGAGAGCGGGCGAACAAAATTCACGGTCTGGGAGAAGAGCGGGAAAACGGTGGTTCGAGAGGGGCAGACGGTCAGGTTCAGAGCGGTCAAGAAGAACTGGTACCAGGGCCGGTGCAGTCTCGCCATCACGGGCTGGAGCAGGATCGAGTTCCCGGAGCGCGGTCGGTGGTGGGAAGAATAGCCAGTTAGCGCAGCCTTCTTTTTTGCTGTGTGCCGGACCGGCCCTGACCCCGCCGCCCCACCCTCCGCTCCGTGCTCGCTTCGCTGCGCGCGCAGCCACGACCTAGAGTATCGTTCTTAAATCGACATCAGAGGATCCAATTGATATACTACTCTAATTGTCCAAGTCTATTGAGGCAGTTGGTGTTTCCTCACCCGCGAACGTCTCCAGTAAGTACAGAACACTGAACCCGAGATTCTCATGAATCCACTCCTGATTCGAGTAGATGTCCGTGAAGTCGCCGGTTACGAAGTGGCTGATACCGATTTCCTCCTTCAGGAACACGGCGTCACAGATCAACGCGATATCCGCGTTGTTCTTCATATGGACTGGCCATTCCTTCAACCGCTTCTCGACGTCGGGGTACTCGCGGTCCCGCATCGGTTCCAGATAGACACGGGCCTCGATCTGGTCCTTGTGCTTGATCGACCGCTCCATCAAGACGTCCTTCAGCTTCCGAGCAGCCTCCCGAGCTGTCCGCCGAGTGAGCTCGCCCTCCTTCTCGAAGTACCACTCAAAGTACTTCTGGAGCCGAGGCCGCACTTCCTTCTCCTCGGACTCCTTCATGTCGAACCGCTCGACGTACTCGTCCATCACCGTCTCAATATCGAGCTCGTCGTCACTGTAGGTTTGCAGCATCTTCCCGAACTGCCTCAGCTTCAACCGGAGCTTCGCCCGTTTCTCCCCGTACAGGCCTTCGTCCCGGTCTAACCGGATGTCAGCGGAACGCCGACTGTTGTCCCCGGTGCTGGAGCAGTACTCGTAGACGGCGTTCTTCCCGGTGTAGATCGTGTTGTCGGTGTCGAACAATCGTTTGGCGTCAGGGTACCACCGGTCATTGATGAAGGTGAGTCCGAGCAGGCAGTTGGTGTCTACGAAGTACCGGGTCATGGAGGGGGTTGGTTAGGGGGCGGGTGAGAGACCGAGGAGGGCGATTGCAACCCCGTCAGCGGCTTCGGACACTACTTGGTTCTCTTCCAGGTCTGTGTGTAGCCGGGAGCGTTCTCGCTCTATCAGTTCGAGTTCCTTCCGGATATCCTCTTGTCGGCCTTCGAGGTCCTGCGTGTCTAGTTCCTCGGCGATCTCTTCGGGGGTCAACCCGGTATTTTCGCGTTGGGCGAGGTCGATGCAGAAGATGGTCCAGAACAATTCAGAGACCTTCAGGGCCTTCTGCGGCCGGTACTCTTCGGCATCAAGTTCAGCACTTACGACCGAGTACCAGAGATCCAGGTCCTGCACCAGCCACGGGTAGTCGTCGACCGGGAAGGTATCGATGATATCGAAAACCGTGTTGATGACTGCTTCCCTGCTGGAGTCTACTTCGGGGTAATCTGGTTTGTCGTCGATAGCGTCACTGAGCTGTTTGTCGAGTCGTCGGTAGTGGCGTTGGACGTCGTAAGGCGCGTCCTCGTACATGTCATCGGTCAGCCCCTCCGTATTTTGTTCGTACAGACGGTTGAGTGCTCGGGAGAGTGCGAGTCGAGCCTTTGTCTCTTCCTCCCTGGGGAGGCTGACCTGAGAAGCTGAAAGGTTACAACGGACTTCTCGGCTATCGTCACTCCAGTCTACCGTGACCGGGGATCCACCGGTCTTCGCCATGGTTCCGAACTTGTACCAGAAGTGCTGGATATCCGTGTCCAATCCTACGTCGTCGAGTTCCTTGTCCGCGAAGTATAGCAGTTTGTAGAAGGTTTTAGGGCGTAATGGGTTCGAGTAGAATCTCTCGTCCAAGAGAAGAGCCGTTACCTCCCCTACGCTTAGTGTAGAGGTCATGCTTATTCGAGACTAACAGGACCCCATCTAATTACTGTATTGAAAACAGTGAATCTGAATCATGAACCCCCAAAACGGTAGTTAGGCATCCAATTCTCAGCCTGAATCCGGGACCGTTCACTGCGACGAAATGATTTAGGTACTCCATTGTGAGGTTCGGAATAACGTGGCGCTCACCAACCTCCTAGGCGAACGCGAGGCTCTCGCTAAAAACTCGGAAATCTATGGTGACAAGGTCCAAGAGTACATGGAGGCGATGGGATACTACATCACGGAAACATCGCCCACCCATGGCGGGCTTGTCGACCAGAAATACGAACTCCCAGAGATTAGGGGAGACCGGGAGGTTTGGGTCGAACTGAAGTGGACAGATCAGCGCCGTCACGGGAAGAAATTCCTGGAGGAGATGGGGAAGTACTTCCTCCACTACATGGATCGGCCTCCTGAGAAACGGTTCGATGTGGCCATCTTCGGGCGGAATCTCGAGAACTTCAAAGAGTGGCGGAAGATCTTCGACGTCACCAAGCAGACCGACGAAGCCATCCAAGAGTTCTACGACCGGGTCTGCGAGAACGACAAGCTCTCGGAGGACCACCGGAGGAAGATCAAGAGCTATCAGATGGACGATTTCGAGGAGTTCCTGAGTGACACCCACGTCTACCAGGCCGACTACGACTCGCTCCTGATGAAGATCGAGGAGTTCGAGAAAGACGACCGGTTCAAACCCGACTTCTTCCAGCGTGAAGCCGAACCCATCACCGACAGGTCAGAGCTGACCACCAACCTCGTCGAGATAACAGAGTACCCTGAAACTCTGTACATCGGAGATCAGGTGGAGGGAGCGACACAAGAGGTCGCATTCAAGCTACGCCCCTTCACGGTACCGACGTGGTTCAAGTCGAACAAGGTGTACAGCCTGTTGCCGCCAGAGGAAATGCCGAGAGCGGTCAAGCAGTTTATCGACCTGGACACTGTCAAGGAGATCGCGTTCCGGTCGTGGGTAGAAGCCGACCAAGGGAACGCCGATATCGGGAAACGACTGATCCGAGCCGTTGTCCTCTCGAAGGGTGAAGACCGTGGCTGCATCGCGATAAACTACCGTAGCGACTACCACCTCTACTTCCCACACGAAGATCCTGAAGCGGAGGTCCGGAAAGAAGAGGGACGACAGGTCTCTAGGTACTTCGGTGACGGAGACTCCCCGTTCTTCCGGCACCACTCACTTCGTATTGGCATCCTCGAATACTCGGGACAGTACTTCCTGACCCTGAAACCAGCTATTCTGTTCACCTCCAACGGGAAAGAGAACCGAATCACTGGAGAACAAGCCAAGCCGTTACACGACAGGTTCAGCCCCAGCCGACACGGGAACAACCGGAAAACACGTAGCCGGATCAACCACTGGTGGAAAATCCTGGACTATGGCGGCCCCAAACAGGACGAGCTGGATATCGGGACAGAACCCGTGATGCTCGAAGTCAACAAAAGACCGCCCAGAGACACCGACGAACGGGACGACACCATGCAGAACAAGTGGCTAGGAGAGTTCCAATGAACGAGTTCACAGCCGAAGTCCTTGACGAACCAGGCTTGATGTTTGCCAACGGCGAGGAAGCCATCGACCCCCGAGTCGGGCTAATGGAGTACGGCCCGAGAACACCTTCCGGCAAATCCGAACACCAGGTCATCAACATCGGATACATCGGATCTGGACGGTCTCTCGGCGCAATCGAGAAACTGTTCAAGGACATGGAGCTGGCGATCACCGCCGACGAAGACAAGTCGAAGCGGTGGAAACCACCGTTCCCTGGCCTCGGCGAGCGATCGTCGCTGAACTTTACGTTCAATACGCAGAAGCGGTGGCGGCAGACGATTACTCGAGGCGAGATCCGGGACCTGAACCAAATCCGCAGCCGGAAAGACCGGTTGGAAGAAGCGGTCGAGATCATCAAGATCAACCTCGAAGTCCTGTACGCTAAGGAGACGCCGCCTGACGTCGTGTTCATCGCGATTCCCGAAGCAATGTGGGACGCATGCACTCCATCCCACCAGGACCATGCCCGGATGCAGTCAGAGACCAGCGACTTCCATAACCGAATCAAGTTGCTGGGGATGGAAGTCGGGGTGCCGACCCAACTGATGCAGCCGAAGACCCTCCGCGGTGAGGACGTCCAAGATAAATCTGAGATTGCATGGAACATCGCGGTTGGAACACTGTACAAGGCGCAGCGAGGGCATCCCTGGAAACTAACAGAGCTGGAGGACGGGACGTGCTTCGCCGGGATATCCTTCTACAAAGAGCGAGGCGGAGACCAGTCCCGGACACGGACAGCTATGGCTCAAGTCTTCCTGGAGACCGGGGAGAACTTCATCCTTCGAGGTGACCCCGTCGAAGGAGAAAAACACGGCCCAGGGAACAACCATCTCGCGGAAGACGATGCCGAGCAACTGGTCAAGAAGATTCTCAGGCACTACCGCAGTCACAAGAAGACTGAGCCGCGACGACTGGTGCTTCACAAGCGGTCGGAGTTCTGGGAAGAGGAGCGAGAGGGCTTCATCAAAGGTGCTGGGAACATCGAGTTGATGGACTTCGTCACGGTCCGAGAGCGGCACCCAGTCCGGGCTTTGAGTTCCGGGATTTATCCAGCGCTTCGAGGCACAATGGTCTCCGCACCGAACAACGAGGAGCACTACCTGTACACGAAGGGATACATCCCGGCGTTGTCGACGTATCCAGCATCGAACATCCCTGAGCCGATCGTGGTCAAGCCGGATCCGGAGGTCAGTGATTCATCGCCACAGAAGCTGTGCCGAGAAATGCTGGCGTTCACGAAACTGGACTGGAACACTTCGGATTTCTGCACGAAGCTTCCGGTTACAATCGGAATTTCAGATGCCGTTGGGAACATCTTAGCTGAGGCCGAAGCTCAAAACACCAGTCTGGACATCCATTACTACCATTACATGTAGATCATCAGCTGGATTGTGTTCTAGTTGACTGGAGTACCGATACCATCGGTTTCTGTCGGCCCCTCAATGGGCGAGGGGCTCGCTGTACTGGCGAGTTCCCTGACCACGGTGAGAACGATGGCAACTAGAGACATCTACGAGAGCGGATTCGACGAAGACGTCCGAACGGAATCGAGTGCGAACCAGTGTCCCGAGTGCGACGGCCGGGTCACCACGAACGCGGTCGAAACGGTCTGTGAAGACTGTGGGCTGGTCATCGACGAGCAGCGGATCGACCACGGGCCAGAGTGGCGAGGGTTCGACGAAGACGAACGGGAGCGAACGGGCGCTCCGTTGACGGCGGCACGACACGATCGAGGGTTGTCGACGGAGATCGGCCGCGGGACCGATGCAAACGGGAACGAACTCTCAGGACAGAAGCGACGGCGGCTCGCTCGGATGCGGCGTGAACAGACCCGTGGGCGGTTTCAGTCGAAAGCTGAACGCAACCTTGCACACGGACTCAGTGAAGTTCGCCGGATCAGTAGTGCACTCGAACTGTCCGAGACGCTTCGTGACCAGGCCTGCCAGCTCTTCCGGAGTGCCCAGAACGAGGACCTCCTGCAGGGCCGGTCGATCGAGGCGATGGCCGCCGCGAGCGTCTACGGCGCGTGTCGGTGTAACGGACGACCACGAACGCTCGACGACATCACCGAGTCGGCGCGCGTCGAGCAATCGCGGGTGACGAACGCATACACGACGCTGAATACGGAACTTGGCCTGCCGGCCCAGCCGGTGACGCCCAGTGCGTTCGTTCCGCAGTTGGCGTCTGAGCTCGACGTCTCCGATCAAATCCGGCAGCGGGCTCGGCAGCTGGCAGAAGCATCCGAATCGACCGGAGCAACCACGGGGGTTCGACCATCCGGGTTCGCCGCAGCCTGTCTGTACAAGGCCGGACGCGAAGACGGACAGTGGCTCACCCAGTCGGACGTCGCTGACGTTGCGAACGTCTCGGTGGTCACCGTGCGGACCCACCGCGACACGCTGGACGAGCTGGCTGTGTAGAGCCCACACTGCTGATTTTCGGTTGTATGTCTGTAGGCTGATTGATGTGAGAGCCATTGTTTAAACCCGAAGACGAAGCATGATACGGCCAGATCACTCTATGACCGACCAGTACGCCGACTACGAAGCCCTCCGACCGCTCGGCGAAGCGACCCACGTTCCCGATGACCAACTCGCCAGTAGTAGTGGCGAGCCCCGGCGGCAACGCTCTGGTGGCGTCGACACGGACTATCCAGACGACCCGACAGCAGATGAGACCGAGTGCGCTTCCTGTGGAGCGTCAATCCCCGCTGGCCAGTCGAAGTGCCGGTTCTGTCTCACCAACCATCTCGAAGGAGCCGACGACCAGGACACATCGAATGTCGAACGGACTCTCCTCCACGTCATCCAGCTGCTCGTAGAGGCGTCGACGTTCTACGGCGCCGTCGGGAAGGGATCTGCTGCGGCCACCCTCCTCGCGAAGGGAGATGATGACCCAGTAGTCGATGACTGCAAGCTAATCTACGATCTCGACGAGGAACCGGCCCCACAGCTTGTCGATCAGTGGCCCTCACTCCCCTCGGCGACACGGGTCACGTCTGAATGTGGTAATCAGCTGCTCGCGGCTGCTCGTGAGCGGACGGCGTGGACAGAGACGACGCAGTCCCGTCACGACGGCGAGCACGCGACGTTTCTCTACGACGAAACCGGGAGCGTGGTTCGCACCGAAGCTCGTCTTGCAAGCCTACGTGAGGACGCAGACGACGACCTCTGGCTGGTGCCAGCGATTGCGCTCCAGGAATCCGTTGACAAGACCGATACCGAACAGCCACGACGTGAGCGTCCAAACAGAACTCACCTCGAGTGTCGAGAGTGTGATCGGGAGACTAAGCATCGATTCCGCGAATTCGAGGCTGTCCCCGATGACGAGTGGACCGGGCAGCCAATGTGGGGCTGTCAGCGGTGCGGCACGCCACGCTACGGGCCCGAACCCGAAGCCGGTCAGTAAAGACGACGTCAAATTAACCAACAATCCTGGTGTCGGCTCGGAGTTGTTGGTTAACAGAAGCCAGCTCGCGACCACCCGACGATACCACACCTGCTGACTGCCCGCCGGTGTTTTTCGGCGCCGAGAATTGGCGGAGGCGCACACATGGTCCCACGAGACACCCCTGGCTATCGAGTCCACCGCGCGCTCAGTAGCCTCACCAGTATCGACAGCGACCAATTGGAGCCCGCCGATCAAGAGCGAATTAGCACCGCGACGACGCTCCTCGAGCAGGTGGATGTTCTCACCCAACCGAATACGACGAGGGACGGTGACGTCAACAGAGAATCCTGACAGCTCGACGCGTCGGCAGCGCAACGTCCTGTGGCTGACACAGCGTGAGCGGTTGTTCGCCCCCTGAAGGGGTGCGGGGGCGCGAGACCGCTCCCGAGAACAACCCATGGCAACACTCCAAGCCGCAACGACATCGACCGGCGCGCTCGTATCGGATCCACAGGCAGTCCGCGAGCTCTGTGAGAACCACTGCTTCGGGACGCTCAACTGGGAGGTGGACGACGACGGCGAACTGATCATCTGGGGCTACGACAGCTTCGAAGTGTACGAGGCTCGTGAGAACGGACTTCCTGACTACGACGGTGGCATCGTCACCCACGAGTTCCTCCGGTCGCTCGCGGAGTATCTCGAACCGGACGAAGAATTCGACATTCAGACAGCCGGATTTACCAAGTGCCGCTTTCCCGTGCTGGCGAAGCGGTACGTCGTCCGCGACGGTGAGGTGCTGTACGCGGACCTCAGTTCCCCCGACCCGATCGACGAGTAGCGTTGTTCATCCCCCGGGAGGGGTGCGGGGCGATCCAGTCGTGGGTCGTCCTGCGAGGTGATTGTTCAATGGGCCACCGCGCACTCGTTGCGTACGAACGAACTGACGGACAGTACACGCTCCACTACTCTCATTGGGGTGCAGCGAATCTCAAGCT
Source organism: Halorubrum aethiopicum (assembly GCF_001542905.1). NCBI lineage: Archaea > Methanobacteriati > Methanobacteriota > Halobacteria > Halobacteriales > Haloferacaceae > Halorubrum > Halorubrum aethiopicum. The sequence continues at coordinate 98,590 of NZ_LOAJ01000003.1, forward strand.
CAAGCACCGAATCTCGGCTGAGTCGCCGTTCGGTGGCGAGGACACCGACTCCAAGTGGGCGAAACAACTGCTGGCAGAGCTGGCCGATGGCCTCGAGGCAGATGCCGTCGACGGCTACCTCGCCGGCGAAGACCGCCCGTCGACGGTCGTCGAGCCGAAGCCACGCGCCACCGGGCTTACCCTCGACGAGATCGTCGCGGACCACCTCGACTACCTCCACCACGAGGCGTTCTTCGTGGTGTCACCCACCTTCGAGGTGACCGCCTATCGGACGCTGTGGTTCGGCCTGCAGTACGATTCGGAGACAATCGACCACGGCGAGACGGTCGGGAACGGTGCGCTCGCGACCGTTCGGTGGCACGACGGCGAGCCGGTCGGCGACGGCCATCTGAAGGAGCAGTTCCGGGCACTGAAAGACGTCGTTGGCGATATGGTCAACAAGGGTGTGTTCACCCGGTCGACGGCTCGCCAGTACCTCACACAGAAGCTCGGCGAGTGGATCGGGAAGCGCCAAGAGTTGCGCATCCCGAGCGGTGAAGCACCGTCTCCGGACGCGACACTCAGCCGCTCGTAGGGCGATTTGCGTCGAAGCAGATGGTGGTTTTTCTGGGGCAGAAAGGACTGACCCCCATCGTAGGCTCGTGATTTGATGCCCGAGAAACCAGACGACGACCCATTCCACGATTGCGAGTTAGGTCCCGCCGCTGTCCTCGGGACACGCACCTTCGAAGACATCCTGTTCACCGACGACACGGAAACACCGGTGAACGTGCTAACCGGCGAGACGCCTGCACATTCGCAGGCGACCGTCGAGGAAGCGAAGAAATTCGCTGCGAGTATCGACACGGACACACCACAAATCGCGCTCCCGGCCTCTGTCGAGACGCAGGTCGAGACCCAGAGCAAGCCCTACACCTCAGCTGCGTTCTTCCACTTCAAGGCGACGGGGTCGCTCGAACGACACCGTGCCTACCACGCCGCGTACGACTCGGATGCGTTCACCGTCGACTTCGAGGCCGACTACGAATCGGGCGACCTGACCATCACTGTCGAACGAGTGGAGGAGGCCTGAGAAAGGAAACTCTGGGGCAGGTCCACTTTTTTATATGTCAGGTGCATCCATGGAAGCCATATGGAGGCTCAGCGGACAATCCAACGCCTCATCGATCACATAACATTCGGTCACGGGATCCATCTGTTCCTTCAAGTTCTTCTCCTTGAATTCGCCTCCGTCTTTCTTACCTTCCAGTTCTCCAGCTCCCTCCTCCTCCAAATATCAAACCCCAATTTCTTCATTGGCGTCTACGCCGCTACTTCTGTCATCTTCCTTGGCATCCTCATCCTGTTCACAGCCAAAATGAGGAAACGCACCTTTTCCCCACCACTCCAACAAGTGCGTCGCCTCGCCATTTCCATCCTTTGCTACATCGCCGCATCAGGCGTTGTCATCACATTTGGCTACCTCCTCCTCATTCTCGCCACAACCGGTAGAACTGGTATCGGCCGTCTGGATTACATCTTCTCCGTAATGCTCACTACCCTATTCGCCGCCTTACTCGCCGTCGGGTACCACGCACGGGTCGTTGACAAACAACCCGACCGCGAGACTATCACAGGGACAGTCACAGCGTGGCAAGACTCCCTCGCATGGGTCAGCGAGGACGATCGTAGCCACGCCAAGCAAGACGCATATGATGAATTCACTGATCGGATGAACGATTTATCAGAACTGTTATCGAACGCAAAGACGGTCCACGGGAGAGAGCTACGACGTGATTTCGAGGCATGGAGAGACGATTTTGAGACGCACAGTGAACTGTCGAAGGAAACCATTATCAAAGGACAAGGAGAGAACAAGAATGAACGTTTGGAGCAGGAGCATCAAAAACTGGAATCGATCCAACGAAGGCTCCGGATTATCGCTGGAGAACAGAAATGATTACCCGGTATAACTCGCCACAAGATGCCGTCCCGCACGAAGAAAATCTACTGATTCTCACCAAGAGCGGCGGCTGCTACGGCCAAGACTTCACCGACATCGTGCAGGAGATCCGGGACGGAATCCACGGCGACAAGCTCCTGATCCAGGAATACTTCCACTCACTAGACAACCTCGTAGACCGAGACAAATTGATTCAGAACAGCGTCTGGATCATCCATTGGCAGGAATGCCTTGAAAACGAACCGTATCCTCATCTCAAGCACTATCTTGAGACGCGGAGTTACCCAAATGAAGGCGAGATTATTCTTTGCGTCAACGGCTCTGACAAGGCGGAAACAGTTGGATCTCGCTATCCGCGAGTTTCCGTCGCTCCGTCAAAGGAATACCTCGTGGCGTACGCGCTGGGCCACCTGAACACGGCGAATCCGGCCTGTTCAGGTGGGACGAAAAAGGTGATCGAGTGGAACAACGAGGTTTGTGATGAACTGGGGGTGCCCTGATGCCGAACGAATGGAAAGTCCTCGAACGCGCAGTTGACCGGTTCGAATTGGATCCCGAGCAACGGCAGGAATACGTCCGGACCATCACCGAAGTCTACGGCGAGGCCATGGCGACTAGGAGCGAGTTTGAGGAATTCGGAGAGGAGTACTACTCGTTCCTGAATCGAGAGGTGTTCTCGGACGACCGCGTCATCTCAACCCTCAGCAGTTTCGGGCTCTCGGAGGAGCAACTGGCTGCATTCCGCGACGGGACGATCGCCAGCGACGAATTGGTGAAAACGTGGAACGAGCTCCGGTTCCGGATTGACGAGCTCATTGACTTCGCAATGCTACTGAAGCTGGTGAAGGATTACGGCGACCGGTCCGACACTGGAATGATTGAATCGCGGTACCGCCTACAGAAGCTGGTCTACCTCGTGAACCGTAGGATCGCGCAACAAGATGACTACGCTGCCATCGGAGAATTAGAAGGCGATCTCGGAATGCTTGACCGTACTGGATACCGTTACCGCTTCACGAAACGTAGCTCCGGCCCCTTCTCGTCCGACGTCTACGAAGATAAGAACCGCTTGTTCGCCTGGCAACTAATTGAGGAACCTGTTATCGGTCAGAAGGGGACGGGGGAGGTCGGAGAACACGAACGCCGCTATGGTGTCGAATTAGCGCCTGCGGGCGAAATCATGGTGAACGAGTTCTACGACCGGATCGAACACGCCGATAGTATGATGCTCTCATCTTGGAACTATGCCCAGCAAACGGTAATCGACGAAATCGCCCACATGACGCACGATGACTTTGTTCAGTATATTAGTGAGGGGGACCGTCTCCAGAAGGCCTCGACTGGAGCAGAACTCCTCGTCGGCCCGCGGAGAAAATTCAAAGCGAACGAAATCGAGTTCTTAGACGAGTTAACGGGGGAGTTCGCACATGCCTGAGCGTGAGGAGATCATTGTGAGTATCATTGAGGCGTTGGAGGCAGAGGACATGGAGCCGGATCAGATTGACGAGTGCCGCCAGCTGCTCGAAGCGAACTACCACGAACCGGAGTTTCCCGTTGATAGGGTAACGATACGGCGGATTCGGGCGCAACAGTTCCGAAATCTGGATGACCGGGTGGTCCGGCTAGATGACACTGATACAGCTCTCTACGGCCCAAATGATCAGGGAAAGACTGCGATCCTTGAGGCAATTCGGTTTAACCTGTTCGGCCGTCAGGAAAAACAACGAATTACACTGACCGATCCGATCCAGTCCGAGCAGGATTCGCTAGAAACAACCGGGAATTGGTCGGTCGATACGAACCACTATTTGGTTCAACGGCTTTTAAACCGGGACGGCCGCGGGTATTCAGGTGACGATCGGCCAAAGCTGAATACAGATCCATCGTCGGAGGATGACATCCCCTTCCAAGCCCGGAACACACAGCAGGATGTTTCCGAGGCGTTCGGTATCTGGCCGGTTGAATCCCGGGAGTTTGGTCGGTACAACATTTTCTCATTGTTCTGCTTGATGGCGCCAGAGTACAAGAAGTTCCTCCGCTGGCAGGACAAAGAGGATTTCATTGACCTTCTGTTCGGCATTAACCTAGCCGCTGTGATCAACCAGAGCAAGAAACGGCGATCTGAGAAGTATGAGCTGACCGAAGAAGAAGAAACAGCCGCAGAAGAGCTTAAAACCGCCCAGAGCCGAGAGAAGAAATTGGCGGAACGGCTGGCCGAATTACAGGAGAACAAGAAGGAGATTGAAACAAAATTAGCGGATCGTCGAGCGGAACTTCGCTCTATCAATGAAACGCTAGAACAGGATAATGAGCTGGAACAGCTGGAGTCAGAGAAGCTGCGGCTGCAACGGCAAATAAACAACTTGGAGTCCGAAAAACGGGAGACACGCGGTGATTTGCGGGAAACCCGGCTGAGTATCGAGCGTTATGAGGAGATGGAGATGGGGGAAGAGGTTCATTCAACAGCTCAGGACCTGCAGGAGATGATGAGCATCCCGGAACGGTGCCCAATCTGTACAAACGATGTCGATGATTCGCAACGCCGCCGGCTGTTGAATGATGGAGATTGTCCGCTGTGTCGTAAGGAGGTCCCAGACAAGAGGATTGAAACGGCCACCGAGCGGGACGTACGTGAATCGGCCATGGAACGCGAAGAGGTGGAAGAGCAACTGACCGAGTTGCGATCCCGGGAACGAAAACTCGAGGGGGAACTAGATCTTCTTGAGTCACGGGTTCAAGATCATCAGGAACAGCTGGAAACGATAGAATCACAGATCGCGGAGAGCGATGTCACCCAGTTAATCGACCGGCGGGATGAATTGGAAACAGAAATATCTTCGCTGGAGCGGGATGCGACATCGGTCCAAGTGGAGATCAATGCCAAGGAGGACGAACTTGACGACACTACTGGATGTATTGAAGATTTAGAAGGGGCGTACGAACGCCGCCGTGAGAAGGTGGAGAAACGACAAGCGTTGCAAACTTTCGAGCGGATCGTTCGTCGGCATATTGAGGAAGAGCGAACTGATCTCAAGAACAGCTTACGGGAGGAGATGAATAACCTTCTCTCCTACTTCGAACATGGTCGGTTTGCCGATGCCCAGAATGTTGTGTTCAATCCACAGGGGGGCTACGATTTCACCGTCGTGATCGAGGACGGGAATGATGTCCCGTCCGATCGGCATAACGAGTACTCGAACGAGGGGAAGATTCTGGCCTTACTGTTCCATACGGCCGTCTTGAAGCAGCTGGCAGAGCAGTCGAACACGCTGCCGATCCGGATGTTCATATTTGACTCTCCATATTTCGATATCCCGGACACAGGAAATGCACCCGATATTACAAACTTTGTATTGGCGTTGCCAGAAGAATTGCCGGAGTATCAGGTGATTGTGACGGTGACAGATTCAGCGTTATCGGATCGTTCAGCGCTGAATGAGAAATATCAGATTGAGGATTTCTGACTTAGACCACCGTTCATAGGGATTTAACAGCCAAAACAAAGGTAACAATCTGGGATCATTCCATCCGTTGAGCGTGCGGAAAATTCTGAAACGCACGTATTTCGAGATGGGTTTTTCGAGCGCCGGCGATGGGTGCCGGCGCAGCTGGAGCGAGCAACGACTCCCGGTGCGTCGGCGCTTCGAGGTGTTCGAGATGCACATGGTGATTTACGCTCTGGTAGAAGAATCGACCCACGACGACGCACTGGCCACCGGAAAGACGGTGTTCGACCGCCTGGTCGGCGCGGACCCACATGCCAGCGCCGTCTTCGACTACTACGTCTGTTTTGATGAGGAGGACACGTCCGTTGCGGGGAAGGCGCGATGGGGTGAGTTGCCGACTGCAGCCCCCGTCGACTCCGATGACGGCCAAGACCTGCTTGAGCGTGGCTGGGAGGCGACGAAAGAGGAGTTCGAGCGCAACCTCGACCGGGTGAGGGAAGCACTTGACGAACTTTCCGATGAGGAGATCATGCGCGACGAAGATCTCGCTCGGCACGCCTTCCACCAGGTTGGCGCCTACGACGGGCCAACGATCTTCCTGTACAACGAATATGCGAACGGGATCCGTCACCGTGAGCAGCTGGATCGAGTGCTGGAGGAGAGCGAGGAGCTCTGGATCGTGCCCGCCGACGTCCACTTCTAACAGATGTCCCGGATCACAAACTGGAAGCGCGAGAGCCGCACGCCCACACTCGCATACCGGAATACCGAGACCGGCGCTCGGGCGGTCTTACACCGAGCGCCGGATTCATACCGCTACAAGTGGCGTGGCGTAATCCTCGTCGACGGCTACCCGGTGTGGTCGCGGGGGTACGAGACGAAAGACGCGAAATCGTTCCGTGACGAGCTCCGTGACCGGCCAGCGCCCGAACTGAGTTGTCCCGAGTGTCCGAACAGCGATATAGCAATCGGTGGGAAAACGGCTGACGGTGCGAAGGTTCAGCGCTGGTTCGAGTGTCGGAACTGCGGGTGCGAAGCCCCCTCGCGAATTGTCTACGGCGCCGAGCGCTGATTGATAAGGGCGCATCTGCGATGGCGTTTATTTCTGGGCCGGGATGGGTGGCCCGTCTCAATCGGGCCAGATCCACAGATGAGTCTGGAAATCATCGACCGTCACAGCGAAGCACTGTTCGAGTTCCTCTGGTGTCCCGTCTGCGGGCACGAGGTATTCAGTCACATTCCGTTCGAAGGTGTGTTCTGCAAGAACTGCAACACGCAGGTCGAACTCCAAGAATCCCGAGAGACACGCGGCTACGAGGAGGCCGTCCTCGCCTGCTTCGACACCCACTCGACGTGGAACCTCCACGTCGACGAAAAGCTCCGTCGCGACCTACCCGATGGGTCGGCACGGGTGAAGATCCTCGGCGCACCGGGTGCCTACAAGGTCGACTGGTGGAGTCCAGCACCCGGCGATGACTGGCAGCCGGTCGAACAAGGCGAGTTCGACGATGTCGACGAACCAGCCGATGTCTCCCATCTCGCGTAGGGGAAAGCAGTTCCTGTGGCTGTTTTTCGCCCCCTGAGGGGTGCGGGGGTGCTCGAACGAGTAGCTCCCGAACAGACCGATGAGTAGACCTAGCGACACACATCCGATTGAACAGACGCGCCCAGCGAGCGACTGCGACATCGCCTACGTCGGGTATCGGCAGAGTGGGCAGGCTATCGTTGAGAAACGTCCCGGCCAAGAACGGCTCACACCAGAGCGGAGTCTCGCGCTGGTGAATCACAGTCCCTCGGGATTCGAATGGGGATATGGTGGTAGTGGTCCGGCGCAACTCGCGCTCGCACTCCTCCTCGACTACACGGGAGACGAGGCGTTCGCCCTCGACCACTACCAGGAGTTCAAAACCGAGGTCGTGAGCCAGCTGGACTGTGCTGGGTCTGCTGGAAGCTGGCGACTCACCGGGCCTGAGATCGACGCAGTCCTTCACGAAACACCCGGCGAGCCGGTTGCACCGTCCATCTGAATACCAATCACCGAAAGTAACCCATGTCAGAACATACCCAACCATCTCGTGCGGATGGCGAATCGGCCGAAACCAGTGAACAGGCGACACGAACGGAGTACGTCGAACGCAGTGATGTCGGCGTCTCCCTCACCGTAAAGCTCAAGCGGGGAACCGGCACCAGGGACCAGGACGAGGTAATCGCGAAAGCGAAAGGCAAGACCCTCGAAGACGCTCGCGAGGACATGGAAACCCTTCGGGAGTACATCCACGATCTCGCGGAGGACGCTCGCCAAATCCAACCCGAAGAAGACGGGTAACGACGAGGGCTGTTTTTTGTCGCCTCAGCAGTGGCGGAGGCGATTATCAGTGAGCAATCCAGACGGTCAAACAACAGACGCAAGCGAGCTTTCGCCAGAACAACGGCTCGAGCCCCCGAATACGCGACTCATCAACGCTGGTATCGTGACGATCAACGATATGGAGACGCTGCGAGCCTGTGTCGCCTACGAGAACGCGAATCAGCAACGGATCCCGATTCTTCGCCAGCTCAAAGATCGGGCCAGCGAAATCCGCACACAAGACGATTGACGCAGCAGTCGGAGGTGTCTGTCGGAGCCTCGGTGGGTGGAGGCTCGAATGAAATGAGCGATCGACCAGAGATCGAGATTCAACGACAGACCGCGTTCGGTGACGATGGCCAACTCGAAGTAACCGAAACGAGCGTCGAGACCTCACTCAAGGATTTCGGCGCTGACGTGGATCATCGTGACCGGGATTCGCGTCTTGATCAGCCCGAGGCGAGTGAGTTCGGCGTCGACGATCGACCCGCAGTTGAGCAATCAACCGAAGGAGATCAGTCAACACTCTTCGCTGATACGGACGAGGATCAGCAGACCCTCGCTGGCGACGATGCAGCCGCTCGCTGTCTCTTCGAAGAATAAACAGTCCCTATTGATTAGTTATCTGTAGAAATATTATAGTTTGAACTATAATAGTCTGAGTTCTAACTTTGAAGCGACGCTGAGGGGCTAACAACCGGTGGTGGTTTTTCGACCCCCAGCAGGGGTGCGGGGAATCCGAACGCCCGCATTCAACCGATGGAGACGAATTCGACTACCGACCCACGAGCAGTCGTACAGGATGCGAGTGAGCGATGGCAGGCGAGTGCAGACTGCGTTGAGTACGTCGGAATGCGTGTCGAGGGAACGCCAGTGGTCCTGAACCTCACCGCACACGAACGCCTCTCCCCAAATCGAAGTCTCGGTCTCGTGCGGCATAGCCCGGCGGGATTCGACTGGGGCTACGTTGGGAGCGGACCGGCACAGCTCGCCTGTGCGCTCCTCCTCGATTCCACCGACAACGAAACCGTCGCCCAGCAACACTACATCCAGTTCCGCAACGACGTGGTCAGTCAGCTGGTGTGTGATGGCCCGGCCGACTGCTGGCACCTCACCGGGGAGGATATCGAGGCGGCACTTGCCGAATTCGAAGAGTACCGAGCACTCACGCCAGATGGTGGGACGCCGTCATCGTCACTGCCGGCGAATTGGAGTGCGGTGAGCCGGACAGATCGGACAGTCTTCCAACGTCGAGATATCGACCACTACGTCGTCCTCGCCGAAGGGAGCGAAGAGTGGTTGATCATACTTTGTGCGCAGGGGGACCGGGCGTATCCCGCCCCGCTTGACCATCGAACACTTCCGGTCGAGAACGACCCTGCCTCAGCTGTTCAGGCACTCGTCGCTGAGAGTAACGACCTCGTCGAGCCAGAGGAGGCCAACTGATGGAGAAATTCCGACTTTCGCGAGCAACGTACCAGCTCATCGAACGCGCTGTCACGGCGCTGGAGTGCATCGGCCGAGAACTCAAGCGATACAACGACCGGCACGAGCGAACAGCTGGGAAAGACACAGACGAGACGAATCCCGGCGAATCATGACTGGCGAAGCGACGCTTGATGACTTCGAGAGCGAGACATCATCCGGAGATTCCGGCTCGCTCTCACTGGAAGAGCGACTCCTCACCCCAATTTCCCCGTCCATCGGTCTGCGGGTGATTGCCGGGTACGGCGATCCGCTCTATCTCCAAAATCGGGGAACAGAACGGTATCTCTTCCGCGACGATTATGACCGGTGGTTCATCCTTCAACCCTCAGCGAAGGACTCAGAAGACGCGTTCGTCCGCTGGGTGTACCTCCCAGCAGACCGGCCCGAACGGCTGGCGCAGTCGGCACTTCGTCGACGGACTGTGATCGGCTATGATTACGTTCAGCGGTCGGCCGCACCAGATCCAGTTAGGTCGACGGTGACGGCGATGTTCGTCACAGAACGCTGGCCCGAGACCACCTACGAGTGTGGGTCGTGTGAGGCGCTGTGCGACACGGCACAAGAGCACGCCCTCCACTGCTGGGACGACCATCCGTGGGTACCGAATCCTGAACAGGTGCGCCGTCGACGCCACGCCGACGAGTGAATTGAAGAGCCGAAGCCAGGTGTCGGGACCGTCCAGATGATTAACCAACAGTACTGGATTCTTGGGTAGAATGTTGGTTAAGAGTGGTTGTTTTTGCGCCCGTGAGAGGGGCGCAGGGCGCGTGAGGAGAGCGCCGGCGCGGGTGACGAGTTCGATTTCGAGGTGACTGCAATGAAAGACCCAGAATCCAGAACCGTGTTCGCTGGCGTCGACGGACGAACCGATACAGAACTACCCGACTGGTATCGCCGGAAGAAAACGGTCGACGAACCGAAATCCTTCGCCGAGACGATTCGTGACCTCCCGCAGGCCGTCGAGACGACAGTCGCATACCGGAATCCCTACTCCGACGAGTGGGTCGAAACGGAGCGCTTCAATGCCCTAGTCGAGCCGACGAGAGCGCGCGACCACGCGACAGACGCTGAGCCCGACGCAGACCCACTATTTCACGTCCCTACGGACAGTTACGCGATCATCAATCCGGTCGACGTGTACAGGCCCTTGGAAGAGGTCCTTCGCGAGGAGACCATCGACGGGTCGCCGCTCGGCGACGTGATGTTCGGTGAGATCCGGCGCTACCGGGGCGGCGGCGAAGTCCATATGGACGTGATGTTCGACGGCCTCGAAGTCCGGCTGCCGGGGCGGTCGGACCCGATCACGATGGGCGTGACCTCCGGCTACGACTTCTTCGGTGAACACGCCGTCTACGTCGAGGGGTTCGCTCAGGACGGGTACTGCTCGAATTCGATGCGCTCGCTCACCGATAAAGAGGTCATCAAGCACGTCGGGGACGTGCGGGACTTCCGAACCTGGTGGGAGGAAATTCTCACACAGGTCGAACTCGTCGCCGACGATCTCTTCGAGTTCATCCGAGATGCGCAGGAGATCGATCTCGAGTTCTCCGAGCTCCCGTTCACCGTCACGGAGTTCTACAGTCTGCTTGGCTTCCCGGACTACCTCGCAGAACGTGCTGCCGAGGATACCGAGGCGAACGCGGCGTCACCGTTCGAGATCGATATGTGGACGCTGCACTCCGGCGCAACGTACGCGCTCACCCACTTTTTCCAGGGGAAAGAGGGCACGTCCCTCGATCAGTACGTTCGCGTTGCGAACGACATCCTGTTCAACCCGGAGGGCACCATCGAGCGCGTCGAACGAGCCTACGAGGAGCAGCTGGAGGCGGACGGCGACGACGGGTCGCAGGCGTCGCTCGCCGGCGAGCGGGCCCTCGCGAGCATCGAGCGTGTGAACGAGGACCTGCAGGCCAACGTCGAGCAGTTCGAAGCGCGTGAAGAGGCGCTTCGCGAGCGGTTCCAGCAGGTGACGAACTAGCGCAATCATCCTTTTTCGCGTTTCCATATGGCAAACGAAAACGCCCACCAGCAGTGTCCGGTCTGTGATCGCCGAATCGCGAGCGTGACGATCGTCGGGCCGAGTGAAGCAGTAGTCGCGCCGTGCGGGCATCGTGTCGTTCCCCACCGACTCGAATGAAGACTTGACTCCGCTGAGCGGACACGGTGGCTACGTCGTCTCTGTATTAACCAACAATATGCAGGTCCTGGAGACTGGTGTTGGTTAATATCGGACTGCGGCTCCGTTTATTGCCCCTCCAAGAGGGTGCAGGGCGGCTGGATTCGCCCTCGCAGCCCATGTTCATGTCGCTCGAAATCAACTCCAGCAGCAGTACTGATCGCGACATCACCGCTGCCAGACAAGCCGACGTCGTGGCGTTCCTCCATCGAGCGCCGTTCGCTCTGGATGCGTATCGGCTCGGATTCTTGCCCGGATTCCGAGAAGACTGTGGGTACCAGCAGACCCAGTATCAGGACCTGAACATCCCCGTTGGAATGTTGGATAACGACTTTCGGGATCCCGATCTGGATCGGTACGTCGCCCGATTTTTCGAATACGAACCCACGGTTGGCGTGGTCGGAGATGTGTACGATGGAGACGACGTCGACAAGTACGTGGCCGCTGCCCGCGAAATTCAGGCGAGTTATCCCGACGCAGAACTCGTCATCGTCCCAAAGTGCCGCGAGGTGATCGACACGATCCCGAACGACCTTGTGCTCGGCTATTCGCGGGGGTATGCCGATCGATTGGCGCACGAGTTCTCCGAGCCGACCGACTGGCGTGGCCGCCGTGTGCACATTCTCGGGGGAAGCCCACCCAAACAGTGGGACGTTATCCAGCAGTTGACCCGACCGACACTAACCGACGACCCACCGGCCGACATCGTCGGCCTCGATTGGAACGGGCTGCATCGCGGCGCGCAGTTCGGGGAGTTCTGGACAGCTGATGGGTGGGATGATAGCGGACGTGACGCCTCCCACGTCACAGTTCGGAAGACAGTCCGACACAGTCTCGTCCGGATCAAGGCCTTCTGGCAGTCTCACGGTGTGTGGCCCGAATCGACACCACAGGACGACTCCTTCGAGATCGAGTATGAGGGGCCATCGCCGAGGGATCTCGATGGTGCTGCGTGTACCGAATGCGAAGCGAACGTCTGGACGACTCAGCGCGGTCCATTCGTCGCCGAGTATGATACCGGCGCAGTCTGTGGATACTGCAGTTACGACTGCTACTTTGCCCACCGCCATCGAAATAACCTTGAGGAAATCGCCGGCGAGCAGAGCGTCTACCTCCCGCCGGCGTGACGCAGCGAGCTGTTTTTCGTGCCCTCCAGAGAGGGCGAGGGCTCGATCCAGAGAGTCCTCAGAGATGGTGATTTTCCGTGAGTCAACAACAGCGTCCGAACGATGTCTCGATTGACGACATTCCAGTCGACGTATCGAACACCCAATCAGGCGAGGTCGATCCCGCTGAGGTACCCGAGGAGATCCGGTCGATCACTCGTGGACTCGCGAGCGAGCAGCCGCCGACGAATCCGCTCGTCGTCCTGAAGGCCGCCCGCTGGTGGTATATACATGGTAAGGGCGGAACCGATCCTGCGTTCCAGTGGGCCATCGAATGGGCACGACACCTCGCGGCGGACACACCCAGCGATGTCAACCAGTTCGATGCGTTCCTCGAATATCTCGTCACGATCGGCTTCGCTGACGAGAAGGCAGCGCTTCGATAACCGGTCCGCCATTCACACTACGGGGTGTTTGACCGGGTACTAGCTCGAACAGAAACGGGTCTGACCGCAACTTGTCCAGATAGGAGGACGTGTACTTAGAACCGGTAGCATGCAACGTCTTCTCCACCACAGGTCGGACACGTTTCAGCGTCCTCGGAAAGGGTCGTTCCGCAGTGTCGGCACTCATACAGGGTGGAGATCGTGGACACACGAGTCCCAACGATCCCGCGGAGCGTTTCGACGAGACCCATCCTTCCTGTGCTTGTGTCGCACTGGCTGTTAATCCTAGCCTCCGATAGCAGCCCCGATCTAAACCCCCCGAAGTCGCGCCGATGTTTATCGTGCGCCCCCGAGGGGCGCGGCGCGTCCTGACTTCTCGGAGACGTCGTCGTACTCGATGTGATGCAATCCATGCTGACAACCAGTGAGTCGGAGGTCTCGTTCGAGGAGACCGACACCCGACACGACGAGATGCACAGTACCATCGAAGACTGGATCGACGAGCTCGTCGCAGATGTCGACGAGGCAAAAGCCAGCCAGCAGTTCCAGGAGTGGCTCGATGTCCAGTCCCGATTCCACGACTACTCCCATCGCAACACCCTCTTGATCAAGCTCCAATGTCCCGAGGCGACCCGCGTGGCGGGCTACAATACGTGGAGATCGGAGTTCGACCGGCACGTCCAAGAGGGCGAACAGGCGATCTGGATCTGGGCACCCATTATTACGAAGCAGTGCCCCGAGTGCGAGAACTCACCGAGCTACCACGAGCAAAGCGACTGTGACTACGACGAGACATCGCCCGAGGAGTGGTCGAAAGGACTGGTTGGATTCAAACCAACGGCAGTCTTCGATGTGTCTCAAACCGAGGGCGAACCGCTCCCCGAGCTGGAAACCGAGGCCACTGGTAACGCCGACGACCTGGTGCCAGGGCTCCTTGATGCGGCAGCTACGCTCGAGATAGACGTGCGTGTCATCGATGCTGCTGAGTGGGAGCATGGCGACGCGAAAGGCGTCTGCAAACACCGGACTTTCCACGAGGGCCAGCCCGTCGTCGAAGCGAAAGCCCGCTCGAATCAGGCCGATCTCGCGGTGACATTGGTTCACGAGTACGCCCACGCGCTGCTCCATTTCGATGTCGACGACGAGCCAGAGCGCGCGAAGCGTGAGGTCGAAGCGGAAGCCGTTGCGTACATTGTCGGGCGGTATTTCGACCTGGATACGAGCGGATCAGCGTTCTATCTCGCCGCGTGGCAGGACGACGATGCAGAGGGCATTCAGGAGCGTCTCGGGCGGATCAGTTCGACCGCACAGGAGATCATCGACACGGTTGTAGAGGGCTGAACACGCGGTTCTTCTAGTTAACCAACAGCTGGCAGTAAGACGGTATTTCGTTGGTTAAGTCTATCAGCGCCCGCCGAGGGGCGGAGGCGCAGTCACGCCTCTACGAACTATGAGTGAACCGTATCTGTCCGCTGTCCTCAACGAGGCGGAACGAGTTGCAGAACAACACGACCAGATAGCGCGATCGACGGATCAGCCAGCGCACGAGTACCTGCGGTACGGCGTCCTTCGGCTGCTCGAAGGCGAGTCTGACGAGACAGCTGCGGACGTGCCCGAAATCGACGGCGTAACCGTCGGGTACGGAGCGGACGAAGCGATGTTCGACAGTTGGGGTAATGACGTCGAGTGGTGGGACGACGTCCCACCGCGAGAGGGGTGTACCCGCTTCCGAATCTTCTACCCCGACGAGTACGAAATCGTCCCACGGGTGGTCGTCGACGTGATGGCTGCCCTCGGCGCGTGGCGCGTGTGGGCTGGGAACGCCACAGCCTGTGGCTCCTACGACTATCGCGAGCGCTGTGAAGTCCACTATCGCTGGCCGGAGGGCCATCCGGTTGAGGAACTCCTTCAAGATCGGCACCAGGATCCAGCCGCCCCCGTCGCGCCGGACGGTGGGCGGACTGGCGATGTTCGCGACCGGATGGTCGTCACGAAGCACTCGAACCAGCGTGCGGACCTCGAACCGCGAACCCGACGCGCCGTCGACGAAGCAATGGAGATCTCGCTGCTCGAAAAAGGCGGTCGCTACGAAGTTCGGTCAGCGTCGGGGAACTGGTACGAAGTCGACGTGATCAGCGAATCCTGCACCTGTCCGGATTGGCAGCAGCGAGCGCCCGAAGGCGGCTGCAAACACATCCGCCGGGTGGACCACGAAATCAAGCAGGGGCGGGTTCCCCGCCCGGACGGTCGACTCCCGACCGAGTCGAATCAGACGTTATTAACCAACAGAACTATGGATTGATGGCTTCTGTTGGTTAATACGAGGTGACAGCCGATGCCCTACGAGCCACCGACCCCGCCGGCAGGACTTCCAGCCGAATTAGTCGACACTCTCAACGAGGCCTCGCCGGAGCAGCTTCGGGACGTAGCCCGCTACGCTGAGGGGCTAGCCGAACACAAGGAACGGGAAGCCCGTCTTGAGAAGGAATCGGACGAAGACGACGTTGAGGAGCGACCCGATGACCTTCCGGACGACGTGCCGGCGAAGGCGACGATCACGATCAAGGAGATCAACGACAATCGCTACTACTACTGGCAGTGGAGAGAAGGAGAAAAGATCCGGTCCAAATATAAAAGCCCCGTCAGTCCCGACGAATAAGCGAAATAGCGTT